>BDSU01000045.1 GCA_002897675.1 bacterium BMS3Abin02
TGATGGCACCGAGACTGCCGAGGATGCCGCTGGTTTCCACCGGTAGGAAGATCTTCGTCGCCCTCCCATCGGCCATGCCCTTGAGGGTGTCCAGATATCGGATCGTGATCAGATCCGGTGTTGGATCCCCGGTGTGGATCGCTCGGAAGACACGTTCGATGGCCTGACCTTCACCTTCGGCGACCGTGAGTTTCTGGTACTTGTCCGCTTCCGCGACCCGCTTGATCGCCTCGGCCTGACCTTCCGCCTCGAGCACACGCGCCTGTTTGACACCTTCGGCCTTCAGGATCGCCGACCGCTTCTGGCCTTCCGCCTCGGTGACGACGGCGCGTCGCTCCCGCTCCGCCTTCATCTGTCTGTGCATTGCCTGGGTGACGTCCGGTGGTGGTTCGATCCGCTGGATCTCGACGCGGACGACTCTCGTGCCCCACACGTCGGTTGCGTCGTCGAGTATCTCCCGGAGCTGCGTGTTGATCCTCTCGCGCGATGTGAGAGCCTCGTCGAGTTGAAGATCGCCGACGACGTTACGGAGGTTCGTCTGGGCGAGCTTCGTCGCCGCCATGATGAAGTTGGCGACGTTGTACTTGAGCTTCACCGGGTCCGTCGCCTGGTAGTAGACGACTGCGTCGACCGTGACAACCACGTTGTCTTTTGTGATGACTTCCTGAGGGGGCACGTCGACGACCTGCTCCCGCATGTCTACCCGCTTCATCGTCTCGATGAACGGGACGATGAAGTTCAGGCCGGGATCGGCGGTTCTGCGGAACTTTCCGAACCGCTCGATGAGTCCTTTCTGGTACTGGCTGACGATCTTGATGGCGTTGGCCACATAAAAGATCGCGAACGCTGCGATGACGATCAGGAGAATGACCGCTGGGGGCAATTCCATAGTGCTACCTTTCTTCTGTTTTTTCGATTGGTTCGACGACCAGTCGGGTCCCACGCACGCCGATGACGGTCACCGTCGTGCCTTCTTCGATTCGCTCGGTATCTGTCGTTGCCCGCCACTCCTCCGTCTCGACCTTGACGCGACCCTGGTCGTGGATCGGTTCGACTGCTTCGAGGACTTTCCCGAACGAGCCGATGAGACGGTTCGCCCCGACCGAGGGCTGGGGCTCATCCGCCGGCGCGAGTCTGCGCAGGCCGATCAGCGCGAGGATCGACACAACGATGAATGCCGCCCACTGAACGCCGACGGCGACGTTCAGCCAGGCAAGCACCGCCGCGACGACCGCGCCGACGGCGAAGGGCAGGATGAAGAAGCCGGCCGTGAAGACCTCACCCACTCCAAAGACGAAGGCAGCCGAGATCCATACCCACCTCCACAGTTCGTTCTCCATTTCGTTGCTCCCTTTGTCGAAGACTGCTGCCGCAAGTCCGATCGCTGTCGCTGCGGCGACGAAGACGACGATCACACCGAGCCGCGATCTGCGATGCAGTCGTTCCCCGTCTGCCACCGATCTCCAGGTCCGGGCAGGGTCGATCAGCGGATCCCGCTGCTCTTGCGCCCACATCTCTGCAAAACGAGACAATTCGGGCCCGACCACCGCTTCGGGGCTCTTGCCCTCGGCAGTGGCCAGCCGGAGATGCTGCTCGAGTTCCGCTTTCATTTCGAGCGCTGCCCGGCGAGGCACCTGTGTCGCGATCCAGTACCGCTCGCAATCTGCGACGATCTGCATCACATCAGTTGACACGGGCACCACCTTCCAACACGGCATCTACACCTTGCGTCAGCTCCCTCCATGCTGCACTCCACTCTGCCAGCTTCACCTCGCCTGCGCGTCTGATTCGGTAGTACTTGCGCTTCGGGCCTTCCTCCGAAGCTACCTTGTATCCCTCGATGAGGCCCTGCTTCTGGAGCCTGCTGAGGGACGGGTAGATGCTGCCCTCGCTCACCAGTGTCAACCCTCGCTCCTGCAGTTTCCTCACCATTTCATAGCCGTAGCTGGGTTCTTCCGAGATCAGTGCCAGGAGGCACAGATCGAGGGCACCCTTGAGGAGCTGCGAGCTGTGTTCGACACTCATCGACCGCCTATCATGCAATACAGTATAGCGGTCGGACCCCTGCGTCGTGAGTTGGTGTCGCCGGCTACACCCGGGGTAGGGGCCCTCTGAACGGTGCAGGCCGTTCCGCCCGTTCTCGGTGCAACCGCACCGACGGGAAGGTCCGCGCTCAAGCGACTACGCCCGCCCCGTGGTTTTGCACCAAGGCTCGTCGCCATATGAAGGCCGAAGCACGAGGTACGAGACACGATCGAGCGAGATCACTCCTGTGAGAATGTCAGGCCGTCCTTACCCGCGTCGACCTGGATCGTGTCGCCTTCCCGGAACCGACCTTCGAGGATATCCAGTGCGAGTCGATCGCCGATCTGCTTCTGGATGAGCCGTTTGAGTGGCCGTGCCCCGTAGGTGGGGTCATAGCCATGCTCGGCAAGCCAGGCCCGGGCCTCTTCGGTCAACTCCAGACCGATGCGACGCGTCGCGAGACGGTCCTTCAGATGCACGATCTGGATCTCGACGATGTGTTCCAGATCCTTGGTCGTGAGGCGATGGAAGACGACGATTTCGTCGACACGGTTCAGGAACTCCGGTCGGAATGACGCCCGGACGATGTTCATGATCTGTTCTTTGACGACCTCGTCGGCCGAGCCGGCTTCGATGAACTCCGAACCCAGGTTCGACGTCATGATCAAGATCGTATTCGAGAAGTCCACGGTTCTGCCCTGGCCATCGGTGAGTCTGCCGTCGTCGAGTAGCTGCAGGAGGACGTTGAACACGTCGTGGTGCGCCTTCTCGATCTCGTCGAGCAGGACCACCGAGTATGGACGGCGTCGAACGGCCTCGGTGAGCTGCCCGCCTTCTTCATAACCGACATACCCGGGGGGAGCGCCGATGAGCCTGCTGACCGTGTGCTTCTCCATGTACTCGGACATGTCGATGCGGATCATCGCCCGCTCGTCGTCGAAGAGGAACCACGCGAGGGCGCGTGCCAGTTCTGTCTTTCCGACCCCGGTGGGTCCCAGGAAAATGAATGATCCGATCGGCCGGTTGGGATCCGACAAGCCGGCTCTGCTGCGGCGAATCGCGTTTGCGACGGCGGTGACGGCGTCATCCTGGCCGACGATCCGCTCGTGGAGGTACTCCTCGAGATGGACCAGCTTTTCGACCTCTCCCTCCATGAGGCGTGAGACGGGAATACCGGTCCAGCGGGCGACGACCTCTGCGACGTCTTCGTCATCCACTTCCTCTTTGAGCATCTTCATGTCCTTCTGGAGCGTCTCCAGTTCCGTCTGGCGGTTTCCCAGGTCTTCGGCGAGCTGTGGCAGCCGGCCGTAGCGAAGCTCCGCGGCGTGTTCGAGGTTCCCGGAGCGCGCGGCATGTTCGGCCTCGGCCTTGGTCTCTTCGATCTGAGACTTGAGACTGCGGATTCGAGCGATAGCGTCCTTCTCGAGCTGCCAGTGCGCGCGCAACCCGCCGATCTGCTCCTGGAGGTCGGCGAGTTCCTTCTCGAGGTTGTCGAGCCGTTCGCGAGACGCTTCGTCCGTCTCTTTCTGAAGGGCTGCCCGTTCGATCTCGAGTTGTTTGATTCGCCGTTCGAGTTCGTCGATCTCCTCGGGCATCGAGTCGATCTCGATGCGTAGCTTTGAGGCGGCTTCGTCGATGAGGTCGATGGCCTTGTCGGGGAGGAAACGGCCGGTGATGTAGCGATCCGAGAGGACCGCGGCGGCCACGAGTGCAGCATCGGTGATACGCACACCGTGGTGGATCTCATAGCGCTCCTTGAGGCCGCGCAAGATGCCGATCGTGTCCTCTACCGACGGTGGCTCGACGAAGACCGGCTGGAACCGGCGCTCGAGGGCGGCGTCCTTTTCGATGTGTTTGCGAAACTCGTCGAGCGTCGTCGCTCCGATCATGCGCAGCTCACCTCGAGCGAGCATCGGCTTGAGCATGTTCGAAGCATCCATTGCACCCTCGGCTGCCCCCGCTCCAACGATCGTGTGCATCTCGTCGAGGAACGTGATGATCTCGCCCTGCGCGGACTTGATCTCGCTGAGCACCGCTTTGAGGCGCTCTTCGAACTCGCCCCGGTACTTCGCGCCGGCAACCATCGCACCGAGGTCGAGAGCAACGATCCGTTTGCTCTTGAGACCCTCCGGGACATCGCCGTCGGCAATGCGCTGGGCGAGACCTTCCACGATTGCGGTCTTGCCCACTCCCGGCTCACCGATCAGCACGGGGTTGTTCTTCGTCCTGCGAGAGAGGACCTGGATCACACGGCGGATCTCATCGTCACGTCCGATCACCGGGTCCAGTTTCTGCTCCCGTGCCAGCTCGGTGAGATCACGCCCGTACTGCTCCAGGGCGTTGAACGTCGATTCGGGGTCTTGTGAGGTCACCCTTTGTGAACCGCGCACCTCTGCGAGTCGCTGAAGTATCGCATCTGCCGTGGCTCCGAGGTCGCGCAAGGCTGCTCCCGCCGGGTCGTCGCTCTCGGAGAGCGCAAGGAGGAGATGATCGACGGACACGTACTCGTCATGCATTTCCGATCGGTGCCGATCGGCGGCTTGAAGGACGCGAAGCAGCGCCTGAGACATCGAGAGCTCGCCTCCGTACACCTTGGGCAGCGCGTCGAGATGTTGCTGAAGGGCGGCGCGCAGCGCTGGAGGCTGCACACCGAGTCCGGTGAGAATCGGGTAGACGATCCCGTCGGCCTGGGCGAGGAGCCCCAAGGCGAGGTGGGAAGGTTCCACCGACTGGTGGTGTGAGGTCTTGGCGAGTTCCTGGGCGTCGACGAGCGCCTGTTGTGCCTTGTGGGTGAAACGGTCGAATTCCATTGGCTATCTCCGGTATGGTTCTCCAGGGGAAACCGTAGAGGGACTATTGCAATTCCAGAAAATCTGAGTCGCAGTATATCAAGTTTGGAGGAGAGTGTGGAGCCAAAAGCGCCGCGAGTGTCGGAGTTGTCGTTGGTCATGCAGCCTCCGGACGCCAATTCGAACGGTTTCGTGCACGGAGGATCGATCATGAAGCTGGTCGATACGATCGCCGGGGTTGCGGCGATTCGCCATGCACAGTCACGAGTGGTGACCGCACAGGTGGACTCCCTGTCGTTTCTCGCTCCCGTACACATCGGGGATGTTGTGACGTTTGAAGCCGTCGTGACCCAGGCGTGGCACACGTCGATGGAGGTCAAGGTCGTCGTGCATCGCGAGGACGCGCTCCGCGGCGAGCGGACTCTGACCACCACTGCGTATCTGACCATGGTCGCCGTCGACCAGGACGGCCATCCGGTCGAAGTTCCTCCGCTCGAGCCGTTGACCGACCATGAACGACAGCGTCAGGCCGGAGCCGAAGTTCGCAGGGAGGAGCGCATCCATCTGCGGGAGCGTCTCGGAACGTGAGACGTCAGGAGTCCAGCAGAGAGATGCGGCGGTTGAGGGCGTCCAGGACGGCCCGCACGGTGGCGAGGGAAGGATCGTCGTCGCGGATGACGGCACTGCCGACGAACCGCTCACTGAGGTTCGTGATGTCGACTTGGGCGAGAGCGATGCGGACATCGCCGAGTTCCTGGGTGGCCACTGCACTGAGATCCAGGGTGATCGCGTCGTGCGCGACTTTCTCGATGGCGTGGAGTGTCGCCTCTCCCACGAGCCGGGGCAGCGTGGAATCGCCGGTCCCTCCAACGGCCTGACCGGAGAACTCCTCGTCTTCCCACGAGAGCGTTACGGTCACTCGGACATCGCCGCCTTCGAGTGACTCTTGGACATGGACGATGACCGGGCGTTCTGGCATGGCAGCAGCCTACTGCCCGAAACGAGCAGGGGCTGTCTCGGAGCTGCCCATGGCGGTCCCTGGTGGCTGGCGCCGGCCCCTCTCCCGGCTTTGCCCTGCTCCCCGTTTCCTCTCTCAGCGAGGGCCGTTTCCTTCCCCAGGAGGCCGCCAGGTTTGACCGTTTCCTTCCCCAGGAGGCCGCCAAGCCGACGGTGGGGGAGGTGGCCTCGGGGTTCTGGCCGAGGTCGGAGGGGCGGAGGGGGCCCCACCGATCTGCGCACCGGCCTCGCTCTGCAGACCTCTACGCCGTCACGGCCCTGGTGGAAGCCCACGCGCGCAGCCGTGCCACGTCCTCGGCCCGTGACACGGACAGGGGTACGGTGGCTTGAATCTCGCCGAGCACGCGTTCGGTCGTGAGAGGCTGATCGGCAGCGACAGCCCGGTACTGGGCACCGACGATCGTCGTCTCGATCTCGGCGCCGGAGAAGCCGGCGGTTTGTGCCACGAGCGTGGTCAAGTCGAAGCGTGAGGGATCGTTCGCTCGTTTGGCCAGGTGAACTCTCAGGATCTCGCGGCGCGCGTCCTCGCCGGGGAGATCGACGAAGAAGATATCGTCGAATCGACCCTTGCGAAGCAGTTCCGGAGGCAGCGCATCGATCTGGTTGGCGGTTGCGACGAGGAAGACCTCTTCGGAATGGTCCTGCATCCAGCGCAGGAACGTCCCGAGAAGACGCCGGGCGACGCCTCCGTCCTGGTCTCCGGCCGCGAATCCTTTCTCGATCTCGTCGATCCAGAGCACGGCCGGCGCCATCGCCTCGATGGTCCGCAAGGAACTGTCGAGACGATTCTCGGATTCGCCGATGAACTTGCCGTAGAGCCGTGAAGGATCGAGCAGGACGAGTGGCAACCCCCACGTGCGAGCAAGGGTCTTGGCGATGAGGGACTTCCCGCATCCCGGAATGCCGGTGAGCAGTATCCCCCTCGGAGGGTCGAGGCCGGGTGTGCCGGAGTCCATGGCGATCCGGCGCACGCGCAACCAGGACTTCACCCCTTCCAGACCGCCGACTTCGTCGAGCGTCCCGGTGTCGGATTCGATGAGCTCGAGGACTCCGTCGGTGTTCAGGAGATCGGCTTTGGCGGCTCTCAGAGCCGGAATGTCGCCTGATCCGAGCCTGCCGTCCTGAAGTGCCTGGCGCTGGATGAGGCCCGCAGCCTCGCGAAGCGTGATCCCTCTGAGTGCGTTGGCGACCTCGACGAGACGATCGTTGTCGAGGACCACCGGGAACCCACGGTCCGCGAGCCGTCGAACGGTCCTTCTGACCAGCCGGAGCAGTTCCATGTCGCCGGGTGGGTGCAGCTTCCAGCGGTGGGCGAGCCCCTCGAGCTCCGCGGGGAGTTCGGGATGTGGAGCGGTGATGATGATCGTTTGGCTTCGGCGCTGTGCCTGGGCCAGCTCCTTGATCCGGCGGACGACTATCGGGTCGCGAAGGATCGGGTTGGCGTCCGCGAACACGAATGCCCCTGGTGTCGAGATCTCTGCAATGAAGCCGAGCGCCTGGTTGGGGTCGGTGCTCTGATACTGGGCCTGCTGATGATCGCGAGCCAATCCCTGGGTTGCAGACCACGTCCACACGGGGATGTCGAGCTCTCCGGCGGCGCTCCTGAGGACTTGAAGGAACCGTGGCTCCTCGTCTGTGGCGACGACGAGCAGTGGATACTGGGACGCGAGCAGCACTCGAAGGTCGGCGGTGTTGTCCATGATCATAAGTATCGCCTGCAGGCGGGCCGACACTTAGCGGTTCATACAAGGACCGGGCTATCCGATCCTGTCGAGGCTCAGCGTGTCAAGGCCGCCAGAGCCTCGAGGACGCGGCGCACTTCCTCGAGGGTGTTGTAGTGGACGAAGCCGACGCGAATTGCCCCTCCGCTTCCCAGCAGCCCGAGGCGGTCCATGATGTCCAGCGCGTAGTAGTGGCCCGACCACACGAAGATGCCCTCCTCGGCCAAACGCGTGGCTGCCTCATGTGGATGCACACCGTCGACCGTCACCGCAAACGTGGGTACCCTGTCCTCGATCCGGTCGATGCCCCAGAGGTGAATGGCATCGGTGGCGTCGATACCTTCGAGGAATGCTCTTGCCATGTCGGATTCATGCTGTCCGATCCAGTCATAGGCCGCTGCGAGGCGGCTGCGCCGTGGATGGTCCGTGCCGAGTGGAGCAAGGCTCGCGAGGTACTCCACGGCGGCAGTGACACCGGCGAGCGATTCAAAGCTCTGTGTTCCCGTTTCCCACTTTTCGGGTGGCTCCTCGGGCGCCGGGCGCACTTTGTAGGCATCGATTTGCTCGAGGAGGGCGGCGCGACCATACAGGATTCCGGTGTGCGGCCCGAAAAACTTGTATGCGGAGCAGACGAGGAAGTCACAACCGATGCCGGCCACATCGAGTAGGCGGTGCGGCGTCGAGTGCACCGCGTCCACATAGACGAGTGCACCGGCGGCATGCGCCCGACGGGTCACTTCTTTCACGTCCACCTTGGTTCCGAGGGCATTGGAGGCAGCGGTCACGGCGACGAGTCTGGTTCTCTTCGACAGGGAGCGGTCGAGATCGTCCAAGTCGAGCGTTCCGTCGTCGTGGACCCCCCAGCGCCGTACCACGGCACCGGTGTCGCGAGCGGCGAGCATCCACGGGGTGACGTTGGCATCGTGGTCGAGCGTCGTGACGATGACCTCATCGCCCTTGTGCCACGTGCGGGCGATCGCCCTGCTCGCAGAGAACGTGAGCGAGGTCATGTTTTGGCCGAATACGACCTCGCTCGGGTGCTCTGCCCCGAGAAGGTCGGCCATCGCCGATCGAGCAGTATCGGTGATGGCGATGGCATCCCGGCCCGGCGCGAAGTGCGGGCTCAGATTCGAGACTCCCGTCGCCAACGTTCCGCTCATGGCATCGATGACGGAGCGGGGAGTCTGGGTTCCTCCCGGCCCATCCAGCCATGCGACTTGGCGGCCGTCAAGGGTTCGGGACAGTGCAGGGAATCGGGATCGAACGGTTGCGAGCATGAAGCGAACGTTAGCGGTCGGCCCACTCGGCGGGACCCACCGAAGTACGAGATACGAAGCGCCGCATACAAGATATGTGAGCACAGCGAAAGGCGGCGACCTGGCACAATGTCCATGTGCGATACGAGGTCATCGCCCATACTGCCGACACCGGCATCGTCGCCTACGGAAGAACGCCGGCCGAACTGTTCGAGAACGCCGCGTACGGGATGTTCGACCTCATGTTCGATCTGGGTCCTCTGGTTGCGGCTACGGAGATCGAGGTCGTCGTCGAGGGCGAGGACAGCCAGAACCTGCTTTTCGGTTGGCTCTCCGAACTTCTCTTTCGCTTCGAGGTCGACGAACACGTGTGGTGTCGATTCCAGGTGCGCATCGAGGGTGACCGGATCCAGGCACTGGTGGGTGGCACCCCGACCGATTCGTTGCAGCTACGAGGGCCACCGATCAAGGCGGTCACACTGCACGACCTCGCAGTCATTCGCAGGGGACCCGGATGGGTGGCGACGGTCATCTTCGATGTCTGAGTCTGGGCAAGGCGTCAGTCGAAGAAGTGGATGGCAAGCCAGTTCCAAGATCTCATCGCCCGCGACAATCCGGTTGTCGAGGCTTGCAGCCGCACCGGAGTGAAAGGGAAGAGGCCGGCCGAACCCCTGAATGACACTCTGCTGTGGGAGATCCCTGACTCGTTGGCCGGGTGGGAGCGTGCACAGGACCGTTCAGATGCCGGCTGCAGCGCGTAGCCTTGAAGTTGTGGAAATGCGCTCCGTCGGCAGGCATGTGTGGGAAATCCCGAAGGAAGGCGGGATGCGTGTTCCCGGTCGTGTCTTCATTCCGGAGATGCTCCTTGCGGAAGCAGACAAAGCGCTGACGCAGGTGAAGAACGTTGCGTACCTTCCCGGCATCGTCGAAGCCTCGATGGCGATGCCGGACATCCATTGGGGCTACGGGTTCCCGATCGGGGGGGTCGCGGCGACCGACGTCGAAGACGGTGGTGTGATTTCACCCGGTGGTGTGGGGTTCGATATCGGTTGTGGCGTACGGCTCCTTGCTTCCGACTTCACGGCAGAGGACTTCCGAGCACGCGCCGAAGCGGTGATGGGAGAGCTCGATCGGCGGATTCCACGCGGCCTTGGCAAGGGAGCCGTCGCCGAGCGCCTCGATATCGACGAGGTTCTCAGCGACGGTGCTGCCGCGGTGCTTTCCGCAGGGTATGGCTGGGAGAGTGATCTGGATCGGTGTGAGGAGAACGGGACATCCGTGGGAGCGGTGCCTGCGTCGATCAGCGACCGTGCCAAACAGCGTGGGGGTGGTCAACTGGGCTCGCTCGGCGCGGGCAACCACTTCCTCGAGATCCAGGTCGTGGAGGAGATCTACGATGCTGCCGCGGCGAAGGTCTTTGGGCTCGGCGCAGGGATGGTCTGCGTGATGATTCACTGTGGGAGCCGGGGCCTCGGGCATCAGACATGCACGGATCAGCTGCAGATCATGGGACGTGCCTCGGCTCGGTACGGGATCGAGCTTCCGGATCGGCAACTCGCTTCGGTTCCGGTGCGGTCCCCGGAGGGCGAACGCTATCTCGCCGCGATGGCGTCGGCAGCCAACTTCGCATGGGCGAACCGGCACGTCCTGGCTCATGAAGTCCGTCAGGCGTTTGCTCGAGCGTTCTCCACGACCGCGGAGCATTCGGGCATGCGGCTCGTGTTCGATGTTGCGCACAATCTCGCCAAGATCGAGGAGCATGTCGTCGATGGATCGAGCCGGAGTCTGTGTGTCCACCGCAAGGGGGCCACGCGTGCCTTTGGTCCGGGACATCCCGAGCTCGCCGATGACCTCCGCGCGGTCGGTCAGCCTGTACTCGTACCTGGGTCCATGGGAACGGCGTCATGGGTGCTCGCCGGTGTGGAGAACAACCCGGCGTTCTTTTCGGCGGCGCACGGCGCCGGCCGGATGATGAGTCGCAAGAAGGCCAAGCGGCGCGGGTCGGGGACGGACGTGAAGCGTGCGCTCGAGCGAAAGGGGATCGTGGTGCGTCCGGGTTCGGTGGCGCTCCTGTCCGAGGAGGCGCCTTACGCCTACAAGGATGTGGACATGGTCGTCGCCGTCTGCGAGGAAGTCTCTCTGGCCCGCAGGGTGGCGCGGCTGCGACCGCTCGGTGTCGTCAAAGGGTAGGGGAAGCTTCCGGTCTGGTGGGCGTCCTATCCGCCGATCTTCGAAGTACCGAGTACCAAGTATCCTCGAATCATGCTCGACACCATTGCCCTCATTGTGATTGACGTTCAGAAAGGGTTCGACGATCCCGGCTTTGGGCGTCGCAACAACCCCGATTGCGAGCGCAACGTGGCCGTCCTGATCGACGCGTGGCGATCGGCCGGCCGGCCACTGGTCTTCGTTCGGCATGACTCTGCAAAGAAAGGGTCCCCGCTCGCACCGGGGACCGCGGGGAACGCGTTCATGGACGTCGTTTCCGGCAACGCCGACCTGTTGGTCGCGAAATCCGTGCACTCCGCGTTCTACGGAAAGCCCGATCTCGACGCGTGGTTGCAGGAGCGGGGGATCGAGAAGCTGACTATTTGCGGCATCCAGACCAACGTGTGCTGCGAGACGACCGCCCGGATGGCCTCGGATCTCGGGTATGAGGTGCAGTTCGTGGCCGATGCGACGTTCACGTTCGCCACGCACGGACCGGATGGGGACGTCGTCTCGGCAGACGAACTCACGAGGGCTACGTGTGCGAGCCTGGAGGGTGAGTTCGCGACGGTGGTGAGCACCGCCAGTCTGGTGTCGTGACCAGACGAGCTATTCGAACAGATCTCGCAACTTCCTCCGGATGTCCGGGTGCGCATGGCGGCGGAGAACGATGTCGCGTCGATAACTGCGGTGCACCTCCGCGATCTGACGGCCGGTCTGTTCGATGGTTTCGCTCAACGCAGCCTTGATCGATTCCAGATCACTCTCGAGACGTTCGATGCGTTCTCGGAGTTCGAGAACCTGTTTGACTCCTTCCAGGTTCAGGCCCTGGTCGGTGAGACTCTGGATGAGAGCGAGGCGTTCGATGTCTTCCTGCGAGTAGCGGCGTGTACCGCCTGGTGTCCGGTACGGCTCGATCAAACCCCGGCGTTCGTAGATGCGCAGCGTCTGAGGGTGCACACCTGCGAGTTCGGCTGCCACCGAGATGACATAAACCGCCTGATCCTTGCGCTTCGCCATGATCTACACCTCGAGGCCTTCGCGAGGATTGATCCCCGCTTCGAATTCCTCTGCGAACTGCTGAAGCATCTTCTTGGCTTCCCTCGACAGCCTGGTGGGCACGACGACCTCGACGGTGACCAGGAGATCACCAGGGCGTCCCTTCTTCTTCTTTACCCCACGGCCACGAACACGGAACGTGCGCCCACTGCGGGTTCCGGCCGGGACCTTGAGGCGCACCGGTTCGTCGAGGGTCGGGACCGTGATCTCGGTTCCGAGCGCAGCCTCCGTGAACGTTATGGGCACTTTGATCTTCAGATTGTCGCCGGCGCGCCGAAACAGCTTGTGTCTCGCCACGTGTACCTTCACGAGCAAGTCGCCTGCAGGTCCACCGTTTCTTCCTGGAGTACCCTTGCCCTTGAGTCGTACGACGGCACCATTCTTGACCCCCGCCGGGATCTTCACCTTGATCGTGCGGACGCGCGTCGTTGTTCCGGTGCCGTGGCAGGCGTGGCATGGGGTTCTCACCGTCGTTCCGGTGCCGCCGCATGTTGGGCATGGCCTGGTTGTGGAGAAGAAACCTTGGCTCTGGGCGACCATGCCGCTTCCATGGCACGTCGGACACGTCTCCACCGGAGTGCCTGGTTCCGCTCCGCTGCCTCGACACGTGCGACACACCGTCTCGCCTTTGACCGATACCGTTGTCGTGACGCCGCGAATGGCGTCTTCGAAGGACAGATGGAGTTCGGCGCTCGTGTCGGCTCCTCGCTGCGGGCCGGATCGCCGACTCGTGGTGCCGCCGAACCCGAAGACGTTCCCGAGGCCTCCCCCGAACAGATCCCCAAGGTCCTCGAAACGAATCTTCTGGCCGGCACCGAAGCCGCCGGGCCCGCTCTGGAATCCACGGAACCCACCGGAGTCGACCATTTGTCGCACCTCGTCGTACTCTTTTCGCTGTTCCTCATTGGAGAGCGTCGCATATGCTTCTGAGATGTCTTTGAACTTCTCTTCGGCTTTCGCGTCATTTGGGTTTGCGTCGGGGTGGTACCGCTGGGCGAGTTTGCGGTAGGCGCGCTTGATCTCCTTGGCATCCGCGTTCTTCGAGACACCAAGGACCTTGTAGAAATCCTTGTCGACCCAGTCCCTATTCATGATCCACTGCGACGAGAGCTGCGCGAATCACGCGACCGTGCAACGTGTAGCCGCGCCGCATCTCCTTTGTGACCACAAGCCTGCCTTCGCCCTCGGATGGGGCGATAGCCGCTTCGTGGGCCTCGGGGTCGAAGGGAACTCCGACGGATGGGATTGGTTCCAGGCCCTCATTGCGGAGGATGTCGAGGAGTAGATCGCGAGTACTGCGGACTCCTTCGAGGATTCTCTCCTCGGCCGGTGAGCCCGGCTCGGTGGCAAGGGCGGCATCGAGCGAGTCCAGCACCGGCAGCAGGTTCTTCGTGACCCGCTCGGCTGCCCGTTCGATGTTTTGCGCCTGTTCACGGAGCATCCGTTTCCGGTAATTGTCGAAATCGGCTGCGACGCGCTGCAGATCATTGAGGTAGGTTCCTGCCTCCTGCCGGAGCGCTGCGACGGTCCGCAGGAGAACCTGGACTGCCTGGGACGGGTCCTCAGGCAGCTCCAGTCCCAGATCGCGCGGGTCGATGACTTCTTCTTCCGGCAGGATCTCTGCCGGCACGACGACTTCCGGTTCTTCGCTCATCAGGACTCGTCACCTTCATCGATGATCTCGGCTTCGACGACATCCTCATCGGAGGCGCCTTCATCGCTCGCTGCCGTCGCTTGCTCGGCCTGCTCGGCCTGCTGCTGGTACAGCCGCTGTGCGAGGGACTGCGAAGCCGACACCACGGCGTCCATCTTCGCCCGGAGGTCTTCCGTCGAGGCGTTCTCGTCGTTGAGCGTCGTCCGCAGCTCCTCGAGCGCAGATGCGATCGCCGTCTTCTCCTCGTCGTTGAGTTGCTCCGCCTGCTCGGTGAGCAACTTGTCCGTCTGATGGGCCAACTGGTCCGCCTGGTTGCGCGTCTCTGCCGCCTCGCGAAGCCTGCGGTCCTCTTCGGCGTACTGTTCGGCATCGTGAACCATGCGATCGATGTCCTCCTGGGCGAGGGCGGTGCCGCCGGTGATCGTCATGGCTTGCTCCTTGCCGGTGCCGAGGTCCTTCGCCGAGACGTGAACGATGCCGTTCGCATCGATGTCGAAGGTCACCTCGATCTGGGGGATCCCCATCGGAGCAGGTGGGATACCCGTCAGGCGAAACTTGCCGAGGCTCTTGTTCGCGGCAGCCATCTGGCGCTCGCCCTGCAGCACATGAATCTCCACCTCCGGCTGGTTGTCGTCCGCGGTCGTGAAGATCTCGGACCGACGCGTCGGGATCGTCGTGTTGCGCTCGATCATCTTGGTGGCAATACCACCCTTGGTCTCGATCGACAGGGTGAGGGGCGTCACGTCGAGCAAGAGGATGTCCTTGACATCTCCGGTGAGCACGCCCGCCTGGATGGCGGCGCCGGCAGCGACCACCTCGTCCGGATTGACACCTTTGTGGGGTTCCTTGCCGCCGGTGAGGTCACGCACCAGTTCCTGGACGGCCGGCATCCGCGTGGATCCACCGACCAACACGACGTCATCGATTGCGGACACGGAGATACCGGCGTCCTTGATGGCCTGCTCGAATGGAGGCTTGCACTTCGCGAGTAGATCTTCGGTCATCTTCTGGAATGCCGATCTGGAGAGCTTGACCTGCATATGGAGCGGCCCTGCGGCGGTCGCCGTGATGAACGGAAGGTTGATCTCGGTTTCGGCGACCTGTGACAACTCGATCTTCGCCTTTTCGGCCGCTTCTTTCAGGCGTTGGACCGCCATGCGGTCTGTCGACAGATCGACGCCGTGCTCGTTCTTGAACTCTGTGACGAGCCAGTCGACGATCGCCTGGTCCCAGTCGTCGCCACCCAGGTGGGTGTTCCCCGACGTGGACTTCACCTCGAAGACACCGTCGCCGATCTCCAGGACGGAGACGTCGAACGTGCCGCCACCGAGGTCGAACACGAGGATCGTGTGGTCGTGCTCCTTGTCGAGACCGTAGGCGAGCGAAGAGGCGGTCGGCTCGTTGATGATGCGCTGTACTTCGAGGCCTGCGATCTGTCCGGCCTCCTTCGTGGCCTGCCGCTGGGCGTCGTTGAAGTATGCCGGTACGGTGATCACGGCCTCGGTGACCGGTTCCCCGAGGTACGCCTCGGCGTCACGCTTGAGTTTCATCAGGATGCGTGCGGAGATTTCTTGGGGCGTGTAGCTCTTGCCTTCGATCTCGACTTTCCAGTTCGGATCGCCCATGTGTCGCTTCACGGAGTGGATCGTGCGGTCGGGGTTGGTGATCGCCTGTCGTTTGGCGACTTCTCCGACCATCACCTCACCGTCCTTGAACGCGACGACCGACGGGGTGGTGCGAGCGCCTTCCGCGTTCGGGATGATGACGGGCTCGCCGCCTTCGAGGGTGGCGATCACGCTGTTTGTCGTACCGAGGTCGATGCCGACTGCCTTGGACATGGGGGACTCCTCAATTGTGTCAGTTTTAGTGTGTCACAAGTGTATAACCTGAGTGAGTCGTTGTCATATTTCATCTTTGTCGTTGAACCCAGGGCTCGTAGTGACCCTGGAGACCACTACGAGCCCTGGGTTCAACGAGGGTGGGGTTACGCGGCGGTGGCGAGGCGCTCCTCGAGCCGGTGACCGAGCACCTTCACGACCGGGACGAGAGCCACGCAGATGGCTGCTCCGATGGTCAACGTCACCCAGACGTCCCCGAGGGTGGAACCATCGACGGCGATCTTGAAGATCGGATCGAGAAAATAGTACGTCGGTCCCAGGTACGCGATCCACTGTGGCAGGCTCGGAAAGATCGGAAAGATCACCGGGAAGATGAGCACGATCCCCGCCGATTTGAACAGAGTGAACAGGACGGTCGAGTCCTTGGACACCGATCCGAGGATGAGGCCGATCTCGGCCATCATCACTCCGGCAACCGCGAGCGAGGTCAGCATGGCTCCCGCATGCCGACCCCAGGCAGAGTTGAGAAGCAGGGTGAACACTCCGGTTGCGATCGCCAACACGAACCCGAACAAGCCTTTGGCGGCCAGCACTTCCGTCATCCGAGCCGGTGTGGCCAGCACGGCGTCGAGAGTGCGGTTCTCTCGCTCCTGCACGATGCTCATGGCCGGTATGAACGAGCCGCCGATGACAACGGCGTAGATCATCACGAGCGGAAGGAGTCGGGTGACGAGATCGTATCCCGCCTCGCCGAGCGAGATCACTTTCACGTCGACGGGCGCCGGAGCGCCCGCGATGCTCCGGATGAGATCGAGCGTGGTCACCTCGAGGATGATGCGGTTCGATGCGAGGCTTTCCCCGGAGATGAACAGGTGCAGCTCCGGCATCGCGCCCGTCTTCACGTCGGTGTCGAAACCGGGCTGGAGAACGAGTCCGGCATCGAGGTCATTCGCCTCGACCATGCGCTCGAGCTCGTCCACCGAATCGAGGATGGTCACGTCGATCCCGTCGAGTTGCCGGACCTGAGCGGTGATGACCGAGTTCCCTTCATCGACCACACCGAGGCGGGGTTGTGCCTGGAACAAAGTCCCAAACACGCCTCGAACCAGCAGGGTGATCAGGATCGGCAAGACGATCGCATAGAGCAGTAGCGGCGATCTGGGCCCGACCTGGAGCTCACGTCGGAACAGGGCAAGAAGTCTCATAGCGTCTCGACTTTCCGCTTGAGGACGAAGACGCCGGCGCCAAAGGCGACGGCGCTCCATGCGATGGTCATCGCGAAGAAGGGAGCGGTCTCACTCCATCCGGCACCATAGGAGGTGGCACGCACGATGGCTTCCGTCATGCCGTAGGAAGGCAGCACCTGGATCCACATGGCCGGCGTGCCGGGGAACAACGCCGCTCCGGCGGGAATCATGATCGGAATCATGAGGAACATGCTCCAGAAGAGGATCTCGATGAAATCCTTGCCGGTCGCTCCCGCGAGCAGAGCAAGGCCGGTCACGAGGACCGCACCGAGGAGGAGCGCGGCTGTGAGCACGAGCGGCCGGCTGCCGAAGGACCGGATCGCGACCATCAGGAGGGTGACTTCGGCGAACGCAAGCCCGGTCCCGAGCAGCGTCTTGGCCGCCAGGAAGTCCGACGTCCGGGCCGGTGTCACGAGTACGGCCGTGACCGTACGGGAGCGTATTTCCTCGGCAATGAGCGCGGCAAGGGCGAACATCTCCATCATGAGGACGAAGACGGCCAACAGTGGTCGCATCCGTTCCTGCATCGAGACCTGGTCACCCACCCGGTCTGGACCGAGCACCATATCCTCCTCAGCCGGCACCGACACTGGCGGCTGGTTGCCGGCAACCATGAAGGCGAGTTCGCGAACCATGTCGCGCATGGCGTCGCGGATCTCGGGTGGTGTGCCGGCCGGAACGAATACCCTCACGGTGGTCTGTCGACCGGCCGCTATGGCGCTCAGGAAATCGTCGGGGAAGTCGATCCCCGCAGCCAGTTTGTCTTGCTTCTCCTCCACGGCCGTCTGCAACGCCTCTGAGGTCTCGAAGCTCGTCAAGGCGAGGCCCTCCTGGTCGCCAAGTTGGGCGACCAGCATCCCGATCCCGGTTCCGTGGACTCCGAGACGGATCGTCTCGTCGACCGTGTCCGGCAGTTCCCAGAAGAGCGCAACGTAGGCGACGAGGCCGAGAATGGTGATGAACACGAAGAAACGATCCCTGCTCATTTGAGCAACGTCCTTGCGGACGATCGCCCAGATGATGCGTCCCCGGTTCATGCCTCGAGCCCCCTGCCGGCAAAGTGAATGAAGATATCCTCCAACGTCGCCTCTTCCGTGTGGATCGTGAGAAGGTTGCGCTGGGCAACTGCCTGGCGGATCCGCTCGTCGGCATCCTGATCGTCGAGTGGGATGACGGTCTCGACCACTTCGCCGTCTCTCCTGGCTCTGATCTTGACCGAGCGCCGGCCGTAGGTCTGCTTGAGGTTCTCCGGTGTGTCGGTGACCAGGACGCGGCCCTCATCGATGAACGCGACGCGATCGGACAGTTTGTCGGCCTCCGTCATGTCGTGGGTTGTCAGTAACACGGCTGCTCCACGGAGCGCCTCTTCTCGGATCACCTGACGAATCGACTGAGACGAGACCGGATCGAGGCCGTCCGTCGGCTCGTCGAGGAACAGGACATCGGGAGTGTTGATCAGCACCCTGGCGATCATGAGGCGTTGCTTCATCCCTTTGGAGAACTCGGCGACCCGATCGGCCGCACGATCGGCGAGACCGACTCTCCGCAGCAGCGAGTCGGGATCGAGGTTGGCAATTCCGAAGAGTCGACCGAAGAAGATCAGGTTCTCCCTGGCCGACATGTTGCCGTAGAGGTTCTTCTCTTCGAACGCCACGCCGATCCGGGCCTGAATCACGGTTGCCTGTGCGGGCATGTTCATGCCGAGGATCGTGATCGTGCCCGCCTGTGGCTTCAGCTGGCCGGTGAGCATCTTGATGGTCGTCGACTTGCCGGCGCCGTTCGGGCCCAGGAATCCGAGGATCTCTCCCGGTGCGACCGTGAAGCCGATGTCATCGACTGCAAGGTGCCCGTCGTACGAATAGCTGATCCCTTCGACCCGGATGGCCGGTTCACTCATGTCGTCTCCTTCTTCCAGCGTTCCATGAGTGCAGGCCACTCTCGTTCCCAGAACAGAAAGGCGTCGCGCATCTCCGCCAGGCCACTCCCTCGGTCCGTATCATCACCGGCAATGCCGTGTTCCGCCGGCCGGCGCAGGCTGGTGATCTCGCCTCGACGGCGTTCGATGATCGTGTGGCGCGCGCCGGGTGCGACGCGGTGGCACGTCTCGCAAGATCCCGGCTTTCGGTACCGCCTGATGAACCCCATTTGCTCGAGGAGACGGCTCATCGTGCTCTCGGAGCTTTTCGATGTGCCCGGCGCCTGCACGAGGCCGCTCGTGGACTGTCCGGGCGGCCCGCACACCATCAGCCATCCGATCAGGCGGCCTCCTGTCCGGGGGAGGACGCCGGCCGCGTAGTGGGAACCAGAAGTCTCGACGTGGCGGGCAGTGCCCGAGTTTTCGTCACTCAACGACATGACTGTTCCGAGTGTTCAGCAATAGCTGAACGATACCGAATTGGTAACGTGGGGCCGATGCAGTTGACGGAAACGGCGGAGCAGCGCCTCCAACAAGAACTGATCGTCTGGTTGACCACGGTCACGCCGACCGGGCGGCCGCAGACGTCACCGGTGTGGTTCTTGTGGAAGGGGGGCGAGTTCCTCATCTACAGCCTCGCCGAAACGGCACGGGTCCGGAACCTCCGAGCCAACCCGCATGTCGCTCTCAACTTCGATGGCGACGGCGTGGGCGGTGCAGTGGTGACCTTCGAAGGTGTCGCGCGTATCGATGATGCTGCCCCGCCGGCGAGTGCCATGCCCGAGTATGTCGAGAAGTATCGTGACGGCATGGCCCGGAACGAGTGGACGCCGGAAGTGTTCTCGAGCCGCTATTCGGTGCCGATCCGAATCACCCCGCGGCGGGTTCGATCCTGGTGAGGGGATCGGGGTCCGGCTTTCTCACTGTTGTGTGATCGGTCCGGGCAGTTCGTGCGGGTCGGTGAATCCCTCGACGACCGACATTTCCATACCGCAGGGCGTCGATGCGGGAGTCCGATCGTTGTCTCGAGACCGATGCTCGCGGACTGTCGATGAAGATCGTCCGCGAGCGTCGGTACCCTGTGACCGTGAACAAGCTGGAACCGACTCCCCGCTGGGTCGTCGCGCTGCTCAGTCTGGCTCTGCTGGCGCTCCTCGCGGTGGTGGCGATCGGCGCACGGCGGATTCCGAGCGCGACCGGCGATTCGCAATTGCCGCTCGACTCGCGAACGATAGGACAGATTCTCACTGGTGCCGCGTGGCTGGTGATGGTCGGGTTGCTGATCTGGCTCGTGCTCCCGGGCGGAGTGCGGAGAAGAAAGAGGGCGCTTCCGAAGCGCAGGTCGTGGCTGGCGTCTGTTCTGGTACTGACCGTTCTACTCGTCGTGTTCATGCAGCTGGGAGAGTTCACAAAGCTGGGGAAGCAACGTTCGGATCTCACGGCGGAGCAGCCGTCGACGATCCTGAGCGCTCCCAGCGCACCGGACACGGGTGTCGTGTCGATGGAACCGAGCGCAGCGTTGTCGCCTGGGTCGGCAACGGCACTTCTGATCGTGATGGCCGCAGTGATCCTGGCAGTCGTGGCACTGTCCGCAATCGGGCGGGGAGGGACCGACGAGTCCGACATGGAACCTGTTGAGGAGCCTGCGTTCTCAGGCCTCATCGATGATCTTCTCGCCGAATTGGATCGCTCCGGCGACCCGAGGGCCGTCGTGATCGGTGCGTATGCCCGAATGGAGGAGGCGCTCGGAAAGGACGGTGTGGTGCGCCGCAGCGTGGAAACGCCGCTGGAGTTCCTCGACAGGGCACTTCGCCGGCTGAGCGTGAGTGGGCACGCTGCCAAGCGTCTCACCGGGCTGTTCGCGGAGGCACGTTTCAGCCCGCATGTGATCGATGAGGGAATGTCGGCCGAGGCGATCGATGCGCTGAGTGAAATACGTGATGAGTTGAGGGCCAGGGCATGAAGCGGGTGGTCGTGGCGACTCTGGTGGTGGCGGTGGTTGTCACAGGCATCCTGTTCTGGTTTTCCGGTTTCATGGAGGCAGCCGCCTACGAGGTGCTGCTCGGCGTCGTCGCCGTCGCCGGTCTGGTCGCGCTGCGCACCTCGGCGCCCATATCCCGGCCGGCCATCGGATCGAGGACGCGGCGGCGTGCGGTCCCTCCGCAACTCGAACGACTGGAGCGGGTCGTCAGGTTCGGAACGAGTACGGCCACCGACGCCGATCGTCGGTTGTACCGGGTCTTGCGCGAGCAGGCCCGCGAGCTGCTGCTCAGCCGGTACGGGGTGGATCTCGACGCCGAGCCGGAGGAGGCGAGGCGGTTGTTGGGTGACGACGCATGGGAACGCATCCGCCCCGATCGGCCCGTTTCCAAGGATCGTCTCGGGCCGGGTGCCGAATTGTCGGAAGTGGATATGGTCGTCGGCGCGATCGAGCGCCTCATTGGTCGGTAGGCTGCGGCTGATGAACGAACTCGATGTGGAGCAGGTTGCGACGCTGGCCAAGCGTGTTCTCGACGAAATCGAGCGGGCAGTGATCGGAAAACGCGTTGCCCTCGAGCTGATGCTGCTGTCGATTCTGTCCGACGGCCATATCTTGATCGAGGACTATCCGGGACTTGCGAAGACGCTGATGGCTCGCTCGTTTGCTCAGGTCACGGATCTGGCATTCAACCGCGTGCAGTTCACTCCCGACCTGATGCCGATGGACGTGACCGGGTCCATGGTGCTGGGCGCTGCACGACAACTCGAGTTTCGTCGGGGACCCGTGTTCACGAATCTGCTGCTCGCCGACGAGGTGAATCGTGCACCGGCCAAGACGCAGGCGGCGCTGCTGGAGGCGATGCAGGAACGCCAGGTGACCGTGGACGGCGTGACGCATCCGCTCGATCGTCCCTTCCTGGTCATGGCGACCCAGAATCCGATCGAGTACGAAGGCACCTATCCCTTGCCCGAGGCACAGCTCGACCGCTTTCTGATGCGACTCTCCGTCGGGTATCCGGAGCCGGAAGACGAATGGCGAATCTTGGAGGATCGCATGGAACGGCGGTCAGACGACATACGGCTCGCCGTCGTCATCGATGGTGGGACGTTGCGAGGAATGCAACGGGCAGTCGAACGTGTCCACGTGTCCGAGCCTGTCGGCAAGTACATCGTGGATCTCGTCGGGTCGACGCGGACACGAAGAAGGACACAGGTCGGCGCGAGCCCGCGTGGATCGTTGGCGGTCATGAAGCTGTCCAGGGCGAAAGCCGCAATCGATGGGCGTGACTTCGTCACACCCGACGACGTCAAACGTGTCGCGGTGCCTGCGCTTGCACACCGTATCATCCTGCGCCCCGAACTCTGGGTTCAGGACGTCCGGGGTGAAGATGTCGTCGAGGAGTGCCTCGACACCGTTCCCACGCCTCCGTCCGTGCCGCGCGACGAATGATCCGACAGGTCTCTCCGCGCTTCCGCAGCTATGCGGTGCTGGGAGTCGTGGCACTGATCGGAGGCCTCGCCTCCGGCAGGCCCGAGCTCGTTGCCGTATCCGCCCCCTTCATCCTGCTGGTCGGACTCGGCCTGATGAGGACCTTCGATCTGTCTCCGGTGATCGAGTCTCGATTCGACCGGGACCGCGCCGTGGAAGGCGAAGATGTTCACCTTCACATCACCATCACTTCGCGGGCTGTCCGCTCACTGGAAGTTTCGTGTGATTTGCCGACAGGGCTCTCGATTGCGCCAGACCAGGAGGATCCGGCAATTGCCGTCGTCGGCGAGAATCGTGTTGCGATCCGCCACGGAGGCGGCAAGGTCGACCTCGATGTGCGTCTGTCCTGCGATCGGTGGGGCGCCTACCGTCCGGCCTGGATCCGATTGCGAAGCCGGCAGGGCCTCACTCAGTTCGTTCATGTGGGCGTGTTCCCCGTTGACCTCGAACTGCGGGTCTACCCAAGGACCGAGATGCTTCGTCGCCTGTTCCAACCGGTGGAGACACAACTCGGCTTTGGGGATCTGGTGTCGCGAAGGAAGGGGGAGGGGCTCGAGTTTGCCGATCTCCGACCGTTCAGCCCTGGTGACGATCCTCGTCGCATCAACTGGAGGGTCAGCGCCACCGGGCGAGGTGTCTGGATCAACGATCGACATCCGGAACGCAATAGCGATGTGGTGCTGCTCGTCGACACGCTCGCCAGTGCTCGGCGAGGGGTAGGCGTGGTGCTGGACCTGGCGGTACGGGCAGCGGCCGCAATCGCGGCCGGACACTTGGGGCGTCATGATCGTGTCGGATTGATCTCGTTTGGTGAGCCCATTCGATGGCTTCAGGCGGGCATGGGAGACGTCCAGCGCTATCGCATACTCGACACGCTGATGGAGAGCCATGTCCGTTGGCAGCTGCTCTGGCGGGGTGTGCGAGTCGTCCCGCCGGGTGCCCTGCCGGCGAAGGCGCTGGTCGTCGGGCTCACCCCACTGCTGGACGATCGGGTGATCGAGGCTTTCGGGGAGCTTCGAGGGCGAGGCTTCGATGTGATCGTCATCGAGATTCCTCCCGAACCATTCCTGCCCAACGCCGAGAAACCGCCCGATCGTATGGCGCGGCGCATCTGGAAGCTCGAACGCGAAGCAACACGAAGTCGGTTCACGCGTCACGGCATCGCCGTCGTGCAGTGGGATCCGAGCGAACCTTTGCAGCAAGCGCTCGTGGATGCGCAGAGCTACCGAAGGAGCTGTCTCCGTGCGCGAGCGTGAATCCATCGTGTTGGAGAGGACCGGCACACGCCGGGCTGTCCGCCGGGATGTGGTGACCGCCCTGCTGGGAGGGCTCGCCGTGCTGCTCGCCGGCGTCATTGGGGTGTTCGGCTCCACGGGGCTTCCTCCCCTCCGACTTGTCGCGCTCGTGGCACTGGTGTTGCTGGCTCTCGGACTGACCGCAGGTGCGTTGTGGCCGATCACCGGCGCCGTGGTGCTGCTTGTTGTCGAATGGGCCGTTGGCCTGGCCGCGGGATCGATTGTGTCCGAATGGACTCCACGCCTTGCCGTCGGGCTGTATCTGCTCATCGAGTCGGGGGTTACGGTGCTCGAGCGAAGAGGCATCGTGGAGGCGCCGGGAGAGCCGGCATGGGGCAGGATCGCCGGGGTTGCCGTGACGTCACTTGTCGTGTGGACGGTGGCGGCACTGATTGTCCAGCTGAGCCGATTCGACGTGTCCGCCGGGGCCTTGACCCAGATCGCAGGCTCGGCGGCGGCGGCGGCGGTGGTCGCGACGCTCAGCTGGTTGCTGCGAAAGAGGATGTGAGCCGAACTCGGCCGGCTGCACCGGGTCGCGACGGTCCCCATGCCTGGGCGGCGACTCTTTCGAGCACGGAGCGGTTCGTGATTCCGATTCTGGGACAGCCGGTCACCTCTTTGAGAGGATGGGCAACGGCCCGGTCTGGCTGCCCGTGCCCTATCGAGCTTCTCGTGCGGGGCGGAGGAGCACCTCGCCCCCGATCGGACGGAAACCCGCAGCGAGGAAAGCCCGCAGTGACGCCGCATTGCCGGGCGAAACCGACGCAAAGAGCCAACCGGCCTCGCAGGCGAGTCCCCGTGCATCAGTGATGAGGCTGCGACCCGCACCCCTTGAACGAGCATGTTCGGGTATCTCGACACTCACGTCCAGCCGCCCTGCCATGCCGGTACCGATGATGACCAGTCCGCGGTCGTCGCCGTAGACATGCACGTCGACCCGTAGATTCCGGGCAAGTCGAACCCGTGGATGATCGTCGAGATCGGACCGTTCCGGCAGCGCCGGAGCGTCGAGTCCGGGTGCGACGAGGAGATTGTCGAGACAGCCGATCCATCCGTCTTCGCCGGCAAGCCATGTGAGGAACCTCGCGTCGTGCGCGCCGCCGTATCCGTCCGCCCCCGCCGCTCGGATTGCATCCGCCTCGAGAGCGGTAGCGACGAAGGCGTGTCCGGTGAAAGCGATGACCGCTTCGAGGCTGCGCCACCGGGGCAGCACGTCGACAGCTCCGTCGACGGGAGGGAAACGGCCCGCCGCGGCATTCTGGAGCACGGCGAGAAGGGGATGCGCTGCCATGACGAGGGATGGTACCGAGAAGTCAGTGGGCTGCGAACGCCTCTGGTGTGACCGGACTGTTCGCCGGCATGATGTCCAGAGCAAACCCGTGCAGATTCGCCATGCTTGCCGCGTGCCTCGGTCACAGGACGAAGAGCGAGGAGAGGAAGATGGCACCGCCGACGACTTGAGCGATGGTCGCGATCATGATCGAGACAGGCGGCAGATACGGGCACTCCACATGTCCTTCTTTGCCGGTGGGCCCTTCCTCGGTGAAGGGCCCACCGCCCGTGGGACGTGCAACGCTGCCGGAAGAGAGGATCTGCACGGCTTGTCGACAGGCGACGATATGTGCGCTTTCCGCCACCATCGTCGGTGAGCGGTATCCTCATCCGTCATGCAACCCTCTCGCCACCGTGGCGGAACCCGAGGAGCCGTTGCGGCGTTTTGGTCCGCGATCCTTCCCGGCCTCGGGCAGCTCTACACAGGGCACCGGCGGCGAGGATGGGCGATGCTTCTGGTCACGTTGACGCTGGTGGTCGCCGTCGGAGCTGTTGCCTCCGCAGGGCTGTCGACGCTGCTGAAGGCGCTTGTTCAGCCGGACGTTCTCGTTGGTATCTTTGTCGGCAACATCGTGCTCTTTGTGTTGCGGGTGGCAGCTGCGATCGACGCGTACCGGCTCGGAGCCGGGATTCCGGGTGGTTTGCTTCGGCCCGATTTCGCGGGGCTGTTCATCGTCCTCGCCGCGATCCTCCTCGTTGTTCCCCACGCGTATCTCGGATACGCGGACGTCGTCACCCATCGAGCGATCAGCTCCGTGTTCGAGTCGGTGTCTCCGACTTTGGCGACCGCGGAATCGGTGGCATCGACAACGACGGTCGCGGGGAGGGATGCGATTTCCCCGACCAGCACAGCCACGTTGCCGACGACGACCACGACGACTGCCCCTCTCTGGGCAGGCCAGGGAAGGTTCAACATCTTGTTGCTCGGCGGTGACGCGGGAGTGGGGAGGACCGGGATACGCACCGACACGATGATGGTGGTGAGCATCGATCCCGAAACCGGGGACTCGGCGATCCTGCAAGTGCCACGCAACTTTGCGCAGATGCCGCTGCCGGAGAATCTGCAGATCAACGAGTGCAACTGCTTTTCCGACATTGCCAACGCGATCTATCAGTTCGGAGAGCAGCATCCGGATCTCTATCCCGACGTAGCCGATCCCGGAGCGGCGCTGATCATGGCCTCGTTCCAACGGCTGATGGGCATCCAGATCCACTACTACGCGCTCGTCGACCTGGAGGGCTTCGTCGACATGGTGGACGCCGTGGGGGGCGTCTCGATCTATGTTTCCGAGCGCGTATACGACAAGAACTACCCGCATGAGGATGGAACGACCGAAGTGATCGACATCCAGCCGGGCGAATACAAGATGGATGGCCATCTGGCGCTCGCATACGCACGATCCCGGCACGGCTCCGACGACTACAACAGGATGGGACGGCAGCGCTGCGTCCTCGAAGCGATGCTGAAGGAGGCCAACCCCGTCACGATGGCATTGAGGATCGGACCAATCACCGACGCGATCTCCAGCTACGTGAAAACCAACATTCCGATCGACCAGCTCCCCAATCTGATCGACCTGCTGCCGAAACTCGACTCGGACCGGATCGTCAGCGTTCGGTTCATGCCGCCGACCTATGTCGCCGGGTACACGAAGGATCGATACTCGATTCCGGATGTCGACAAGATCAGGCAGACAGTATCCCTCGTGATGAGTGTCCCCGCACAGGAGGCGATCACCGAGCTCGGATTGGCTCCGTTGTCGTCGACCTGCGAGAAGCCGGAGCCGACCACGACGACCACGACCACCACGACCACGAGCACGACGACGACCCAGCCCACGACGACCACGAGCACGACGACGACGCAGCCCACGACGACGACGAATCCTTGACGGTTAGTTCGGGGTATGTCTGGAAAGCCGGGGTCGCACGGACAACGTTCTTCAGAACCGAGGATTGCTGGATGCTCCGCGATCCGAGCCGCGGCTGCGATGGCGGTCCGGCGGTCCTACCACGGCACCCTGGCGTCAGGTGAAACGAGGCTCGTCGCGTTCTCCGCCTCGACGCAGCGTGCGACTGTGCCTTGTCGCGTCTGAGCCGTTACGCTCGCCCTACGGTCCTGCATCACCGGTGCGTCTCAGGTACCAGGTGCCCACCTACTCACCGGGGTCACGAATGATTGCCGGAATCGTTGCGGCGAGGATCTTGAGGTCGAGCAGGAGCGTCCGGCTGCGGACGTACTCCGTGTCGTAGCGGTTGCGTTGCTCGGGTGAGATGGCATCTCTGCCGTGCACTTGCGCCAGCCCCGTGATCCCGGGCTTTACGATTCGCCGCGTGGGGTCGCCGAGCAGCTCCGATTCTGCAGGGACCAGCGGTCGTGGGCCGACGAGCGACATCTCTCCCCGGATGACATTCCAGAGGTTTGGAAGCTCGTCGAGGGAGCCCTTGCGAAGCAGCCTGCCGATCGGGGTTACGCGAGGGTCGTTGTCCATTTTGAGACGATTCCGCTGCGGTTGGTCTCTGAGCTGCTCGAGATGCTCGAGATGGACGGTCTCGTCGGCGTTGTGTTGCATCGTGCGGAACTTCAACATGGCGAACTGCTTCCCGTTCAGGCCGACTCGCGTCTGGTGGAAGAACACCGGTCCGCGCGAGTTGAGCTTCACGGCGATCACCACGGCGCCCATGGCCGGCAACAGGACGAGCAGCAGTGCGGTCCCGATGACGATGTCGAGGGTGCGTTTCAGTGTCGTGTAGACGATGGGGCTCGAAAACCGTGCCGCCATCGCTGCGAGCGTGAACACTGCCGCTCCTTCTCCGGCGAGAAACGCGACTCCGATGCGGAAGTCCGGCTCACCCGAGGCCAGGAGCAGTCCGGCCGCCGCCGCGACCAGGCCGATGACCCAGGCGAGCGTGAGCTTTCCGGTCTCCCCCCTGGCGACCAGGACCTGCCCGAGAAACAGCGAGGCGCCCGCGAGGGTAACCCCGGCAGCGGCGAGCATCGCGAAGGCAGGCTCCGGCCTGAAGCCGATGCCGAAGAGCGCCTCGACGATGGGCGGTCCAAGCCAGAACCCCAAGAACCCTGCGGGAACGGCGGTGATGACGCCCGAAGCGAGGAGAAGGCCCACCCAGCGGGTGAGCTGTGCGTCTTCGCCACGTTGGGCCATCACCGTGAACGGAGGCAGCACTCTGGCGATCAGGTTGTATCCGAAGGTGAGCGGCGCTCGCGCCAGGGTCATGGTGACGAAGACAGTGGAGATCAGCGCTGCCGTCGCGCCGAGGAAACCTGCGACGAGCGGGCCTGCGAGCAGAAGCACTTGTGAGGTGGCGGCAGCGAGGATGAACGTGACGAGGAATCGGGCCGGCTCCGTTCTCTGATCGGGGATGGAGGTGATGCGTAGCGAGGTGGGCCACATGAGGATCACGAGGGGTCCCACCGCAAGAGCGGCAGCGAAGCCGAGCGCACTGTCGGTCACGATTGCCACAATCACTGCAACGCTCACGCGCAGGATGGCCGCTCCGCCGCTTGCCTCTCCGTAGGAGCGAAAGCGGCGACTTCCTGCGAGTGTTCCGCGCCCGTGCACGAACAACGCGTGGGTCATCACCGTGACTGCGGCGAGGTACGCGAACCGGACGTCGCCGGCGAACAGCCGATCCTTGCCCCAGATGCCTACGGCGAAGGCGAGTGCAGCCGTCAGGACAACGGTGATCCGGCCGGTTCGGGCCGTCGCTCTGGTCAGCCCGCCCCGGATGGTGATCGCTCGGATCACGAGTTGCTCGACGGGGAGCAGCACGATGATGAATGTCAGGAAATGGATGGTGAGCAGCGACCCGATCGGCGCGAACTGCTCGGGTCCCAGAACGCGGCCACCGATGAGCTGGTAGACGTAGCTGCCGACACCGGCGATGAGTGTTCCGGTGACCATCGCGGCGGTGCCGTCTCTGGTCAGGTATCTCAGGTTGGATGCTCTCTGATGTGTCACGGGGATCGAGGGTCGGCGAACCGAACCAGCGTAGTGGGCCGGATCTCGGGACCGACGATCGATCAGGTTCTCGAAAGAGCACAAGCCGGTGGTTAACTGTCACTCATGCGAACAGGTCGCACAGGAACAACCATGCTGCTCACGGCGGTGACCGTCTTCGCCGCGGTCCTCGGAGGATGGCAGCTCGCGCGGTTTGTGGCAGGTGTGGAGACGACGAGCACGACCGTCGCTGCGGCGCCCGTCGTCACGACTGCCGAACCAACGGCGACCACACACCCGGCCGCGACCACGACGACGACATCGACGACAACGACGACGGTTCCTTTTGCTCGGTTCGGTGACGCGCGCACGGTTGGAGGACAAGTTGGATCTGTCGATGGACTGACGATGTTCAGGGGGAATCCGAGCCGCACGTTCTACGGGGAGGGCCCGGTTCCCGAGAAGCCGGTGGTTCTGTGGAGGTACCCGGATGCGGCAATGTGTGGCCGGTCGACCGTCCACGAAGAGACGGACCTGTGGTGTGGTACCGGATGGACGGGCCAACCCGTCGTCTGGTCACGCAACGATGGTGTTACCGAGGTCATCATCGGCGCCTACGACAAAGCGGTCCACTTCATCGATGCCGACACCGGGATGGATACGAGGCCGCCGTTTCCCACCGGGGATCTCGTCAAGGGCTCCGGTTCGCTCGATCCGGACGGGTATCCGCTGTACTACTTCGGATCGAGAGACAACAACTTGCGCATCCTGGCCCTCGATCGGGACGTTCCCACCGAGCTGTGGGCCCTGAACGCCAATGTCGTCGCAGGCATGTGGAACAACGACTGGGACGGCGATCCGGTGATCATCGACGACATCCTGTTCGAGGGGGGCGAGAACAGTTACTTCTTCGCGTACCGGCTCAACCGCTCGTACGGTCCAGACGGGTTGGTGGAAGTGAATCCCGAGCCGCTCATCCAGTTCCCCGTCTTCACCGACGAGCTCGTCCGGAAGCTGGGAAGGGAGCAGAGCATCGAGAACTCGGTGGCCGTGTACGAGAACCGCGTGTACTTCGCCAACTCGGCAGGGCGGGTCGTCGGACTCGACCTGACCCGTATCGACGATAGGGAAGCCCCAGTCGTATTCGACTACTGGGACGGTGACGACACGGACGCCACGATCACGGTCGATCGCGAGGGGATGCTGTACGTCGCCATCGAGATGCAGCGATTCAACGAGCGGTCGAGAGAGGTCGGGCAGATCATCAAACTCGATCCATACACGGATGGTGACCCTCGGCTGTGGGGGGTTGCGGTTCCTCCGGTCGGCAATGGCCAGGGAGGTGTGTGGGCGACTCCTGCGTTGGGTGACGGGGTGCTCTACGTTGCCACCCAACCCGGGGAGCTCCTGGCGATCGACACCGAAACCGGCGAGGTCGTGTGGCGTGACGATGTCGGCTGGCACGCCTGGTCGTCACCGGTGATCGTGGACGACACGCTGGTCCAAGCGGTGAACTGTGGTGTGGGCGGGGCGCTACGAGCCTACGACCTCACGGATCCCCGGTCTCCCGTGCAGGTGTGGGAGACCGACGCGGTGGGCGGATGCATCGAATCGACCCCGGCGATATGGAAGGGGCGGATCTACGTGGGGTCTCGGGACGGGTTCTTCTACGCGTTCGGGAACGAGTAGGGAGATTCGGCCCATGTGGCCGACGCGAGAAGTGGGAGCGTCGGAGACATGGTGCTTCCGAAGGTGTGACATGGGCCTGGGCGGCGTGATCATCTTGGATCTCGACGGATCCGCGCACCGGATCGGGGAGATCACTGATCGGTCGGTGGCCGGAGTCGTCGATGCGGACGGCGAACCGGCTCATGCGTATCGGGGTGCCGGTGTTGGTGGCTCTCCCGAGGTGTGTTCCTTGGGTTCTTGCGACCGTGGAGCACGCCTGCACGCGAGGCAGGCCCCCGCTTTCGCAAGGACCTGCCGGTGGAGATCCTCAGACGCTGTCATCCTCTTGGGTCTCGAGTCGTTCGGCCTTTCTGCGATCCGGCCGCAGCGCCGATCCGGCGATCAGAACACCGGCGACGATCACGGCCGTCGGCCACAGCCACCGTATCTCCAGACGGAGGGGAGTGTCCGAGATCAGAACCGGCAGGGCGATGACGATGAAGATCAGGCCGAACACCAGTGAGACGATGTCGAGTGTGTGCTGTTCTCTCATCGATTGCCTTCCTGTGTCACGGTGATCTTGCCTGCCCCGACGCTCAGGTCGATGCGGGCGTTTCCGGCGGTGCTGGTGCCATCGATGGAAACCGTTCTTCCTACGCCGAGGCCCTGGCTCGTCGTTCCCAGCACGTTCAGCTCGCCGACGCCGAGGCGGGAGTTGATCGTTGCGCCGATGCCCTCGGGGAGGATGACGTTGAGCTCTCCCGCTCCGAGATTGGCGCGGAATGCGAAGTCGGAAGAGGGAATGTCCGACAGGTCGATGGTGAGCGTGCCGGCATCGAGCTCGTAGCGACTGCTGACCTGTGCGGCGGACTGCGGGTTGTAGGTGACCACCTGGCGGTCCTGGACGGCGTTGACCGTGCTGTCAATCGCGGCGATTCCCATGGCGAACGCCAGGATCAGGCCGACGGCGATCAGACCCCGGGAACGTCCCCAAACTGCGCCGACGACCAGACCTGCTCCGACGATGACCAGAGCCGCCGCGAAGTAGTGTCGGGGTTCGGGGAAAAGAACCCCGGCATTGTCGAGCAGTGCGAGGATGCCTAGACCGATCAGCGTCGCGGCAAGGGTGAACCGACCGAGGTTGGACTGCTGCCGCGGCTCTCGTCGAGGTCGTGGTCGGCGCTGTTTCGCTCGGGTCGTGACCAGAGCGGATTCAGAGAAGGCCGCTGCTTGCTTCGATGCCTTTGGTTCTCTCGGTGTCTTTGGTCGCCTGGCCGGGCCTTCTCCCAGATACAGGAGGATGCCGATTCCGAGCAGGGCAAACGCAACCAGGACACCGGATCCTCCGACGTTCAACGACGAGAGGATCCAGATTGCAGCGATGACGATCAGCGCCACGCCGATCCAGGCCGGTCCTGTGGAGATCCCCTGCACCCATCCTTCGACAATCGAGTCATCCGATCCTTCTTCCGGGATGACCAGCCAACCTGCCAGATACAGCAGAATGCCGAGGCCGCCCGCGAAGACGAGGAGGAAGAAGGCGAGACGAATCAGCCATGCTTCCACGTTGAAGTAGCCGGCAATGCCGGCTGCAACGCCACCCAGGACGCCGTGAACACGACGTAGGGGCGGGCGGCCCACCCCTGGTCCGCCTTCGGTTCGGTCTTCTACCTCCGGTGGCGGGGCTTCCTTGTGATTACTCATGGGGCCATCTTCACCCTCGTGTCCCATCCGGTCTATGAGGACTGTCCCTGATGAAACCCTGACGCTTCTCCGGGTCTGTAGGGGGTATCCCCTGTTGTGGAGCGCAGCTGTCCTGTGCAATGATCCACACAGGTTCCTTCCAGGGGTTCACGATCAAGGATCACCGTTTCAAGATTGCCATCCGCAGAAGTGAAGACCGGCTGGTCACCGGTCTTGCCGCGGGCGTCGCCGAGACACTTGGGGTTGCCTCCGTGTTCGTGCGTGCGGCATTCGTGGCGCTGGCGTTTGCGGGTGGCGTGGGCGTGTTGCTCTATCTGATCGGCTGGGTACTGACTCTGGAAGACGCAGACCCATCGGCCGTCGAGGCACTTCGGAAACGAGTAGCTGCTCGCACCAGCAGGCAAAGGTTCGCACTGGCGGTCATGTTCCTCGGTGTCTTGCTACTGCTGAGATCGATGGGGCTCTGGTTCGGGGATTCTCTCGTCTGGCCGGTGTCACTGGTCGCCTTCGGCTTCGCTCTCACGTGGTCGCGGCTCGACGAAGCGGGGCGAACCCGATGGGCACGCCGAACGTTCTCCACCGAGGACCTGAAAGGGACACTCGCCCGTCTCGCCGTCGGAGGGCTCCTCATGACGGTGGGGCTCGGCCTGTACTTGCGTTCGATCGACGCCGTAGCCTTGGTCGGCGGCGTCGTTCTGGCCGTACTGATGACCGCCGTAGGTCTCGGTCTGATCCTCGGTCCGTGGGTGTGGCGGCTCATTACGCAGCTCACCACGGAACGGAGAGAACGAATCCGATCCGACGAGAGAGCGGAAGTGGCCGCCCACTTGCACGACTCGGTGCTCCAGACACTGGCGCTCATCCAACGTGCCGACGATGTGCACGCCATGGTGATGCTGGCACGGCGGCAGGAGCGGGAACTGCGAGCCTGGCTGTACGGCGGTCCTGTCCCTGAAGGGGGGACATTGCGTGGTGCGCTGGAACAGGCCGCGGCTCGGTTGGAGGAAGTCCATCAGGTACCCGTCGATGTCGTAGCGGTCGGAGATGCACCGCTGGACGATAAGTTGCGCGCACTCGTCGCGGCTGCCGGAGAGGCGATGACGAACGCCGCTCGTCATTCGGGAAGTGATCATGTCTCCGTGTTCGCCGAAGTCTCGAATGGCACGATCGACGTGTACGTGAGCGATCAGGGGATCGGCTTCGATACGGCGGTGGTGCCCGATGGCCACCGTGGAATCGCAGAGTCGATCGTCGGCAGGATGCAGCGTCAGGGTGGCGAGGCGGCAATTGCAAGCGAGGTGGGTGTTGGCACCGAGGTGCATCTGAAAGTGGGGCGTTCATGATCAGCGTGTTCCTCGTCGATGATCACCAACTGTTTCTCTCCGGCGTGCGAGCGGAGCTGGATCGCTCATTCGAAGTCGCCGGAGTTGCGTCGGATGTCGACAGAGCGATCGATGAGATCCGGTCGACCAAGCCGGACGTTGTCCTCGTCGACGTTCACATGCCAGGAGGAGGTGGCTTGGCGGTGGTTGGTGCGGTTCACGAGACAAACCCCGATGTCCGTTTTCTCGCCCTGTCGGTCTCCGACGCCGCCGAGGACGTCATCGCGATGATCCGTGCGGGAGCACGCGGCTACGTGACGAAGTCGATCAGCCCGGACGATCTCGCCGGGGCGATCCGAAGGGTGCATGACGGCGATGCCGTGTTCTCGCCGAGACTGGCCGGCTTCGTGCTCGACGCGTTCGCGGATACGATCCCGGCCGAACTCGACCCCGAACTCGATCAGCTCACACCGCGTGAGCGAGAGGTTCTCCGCCTGATCGCGCGAGGTTACCCGTACAAGCAGGTGGCGAGGAAGCTCTCGATCTCCATCAAGACGGTCGAGTCGCACGTGTCGGCCGTATTGCGGAAGCTTCAGCTCTCATCCCGATACGAGTTGACTCGCTGGGCGACGGATCGCCGCCTCATCTAGAAACCCCGAACCCAGGGTTCGCAGGCACGCTCAGCGCACCTACGAGCCCAGGGTTCAACGATATTGAGGATCGAGATCGACCAGAAGCACATCGAGGCCCAGGTCCACGAAGGCGGCGCCGAGGGTCTGGACGGTCGTCGTCTTGGCGACCCCACCCTTCTGGTTGGCGACCGCGATGATGTCCATGGAGGAAGTGTAGGTTGTGTCGGGATGTCGGGATCTGGCAAGAGATCGTCTCCCGACGGTTCCTTGCGTCGTGGTCGTCGTGGTCTCGGTGCCCCGTGCCGGCGGTGTGTCTGACCGGATCCGACCATCGGCACCGGCCTTCCGACGAGATCGTGGCGAGTCGATTCCCAGGACCTTATGGTGGACACGGAGGGAAGTGATGACGGAGTTCTGGAGGAGATGGCTGATCGTCGCAGCGGGAGTCACTGCCCTGGCCGGGTTGGGGTTTGCGGCTTCGGCGGCGGTGGAGGCGACCGGAGTCCTCCGCGCCATCTTCAGGCTCGTCTACCTCCCGGGTGAGCTGCAGGCGCCCGCCGGCGAGGTGGCGTCGTTCTCGATCGGCGTGGCGGGTGCGGTGATGATGGGTTGGGCCGCGATGATGCTCGTCCTGCTCGGCAGTCGGAATGCGAGCGTCCTGCCCTCGACGTGGTGGGCGTTGACGGTCGGCTTGCTCGTCTGGTTCGTCGTGGACGCCATTGTGTCGATCACTTCGGGCGCCATCGGCAACGTTGTCCTGAACGTCGCCTTTCTTGCGCTGTTCACGCCACCCCTCATCCTCACGCGACCCGGCCGCGCCCGAATCGCGGCCGGCGGAACTTCGGCTACCCACACGTAATCCCCGGCCGTGTCCCCATGAGGATCGTATCCCGGGGTACGTCGGCCATGCAGACCGGAGCCCGGATGTGCCAGGGATGATTCACGACGGTGATGTCGTGGTACGGGCCTTCGCCATGCTCGGACGAGTCTGGGGTGGCACCCGGCACCCCACAGAGGATTGCCGGCACCTGGCCCGGTCGGGGCGGGGATCCGTCATGTCTCCGGTCTGCGGTAGATCGACAGGTGTTGTTCACTGCGCGCGGTGAATGCGTGGCGCTTCCAGTCCTCCCACCGGTGTTCCAGGTCGAGGCCGGCAAGCCGGGCCATGAGATCCAGCTCGGCCGGGTATGCGTAGCGAATCGTGACCGGGAAGAAGTCGATCGAGTCTTTGGAGAGGACGATCTTCCGGCTTTGCACGAGCTGGTTCGCCTGATCGTGCAGATCCACGTTGAGCGTGGCCGATTCCGGCTCGATCTTGGTCACGTAAGTTCTCTGACCACGGTCGAAGCGGGTCAGGTCCGGGATGAACGCCTCGATCAGGAAGCGTCCTCCCGGCAGGAGGCGGTTGGCGACCCGGCTGAAGCATCGCACCTGGTCGTCCTGGGTGAGCAGTGCGAAGAACGTGTTGAATGCCGCGTAGATCAGGGAGAACGAGCCCTCGACGGGAACGTCTGCGAAGTCGCCGATCACGACGGGGATGTCCGCACCTCCGGGTTTCTCCCGAAGCCGGGCGACCATCGCCGTGGATGCGTCGACACCGTGGACCTCGACTCCACGTGCACGAAGCGGCAGAGCGATTCTGCCGGTGCCGACTCCCAGTTCGAGAACAGGACCGGCACCGGCGAGGTCGCTCAGCAGCGCTACGGCGTCACCTGGGTCGAGCTGCTCATACAGATCGTCGTAGACGCCGGCAATGCGGTCACCGTACGTGCATGCCTCATAAGCGTCCATACGCCGATGCTCGCAGAACTCACGGGACGACGCGGGATGTTTTCGAGAGACGCCCGCGGACGTGGGGCGTCTCTCGCTCTCGTTCAGTCCGTATGGATCTCCGTGCCCAGAAGTTCGAGGAACAGCGCCAGCCATTTCGGATGTGCCGGCCAGGCCGGTGCGGTCACGAAGTTCCCGTCGACGACTGCATCGTCGATTGCGATGTCCGCGAACTCCGCACCGGCGCTGGTCACGTCTGGTCCTACGGCCGGGTAGGCGGAGATCCGCCGACCATTGATGACGCCGGCTGCTGCGAGCACCTGGGCGCCGTGGCAGACCGCAGCGATCGGCTTGTTGTTCTCGGCGAAGTGGCGGGTGACCTCGATGACCTTCGCGTCGAGCCTGATGTACTCCGGAGCCCGTCCTCCCGCGATCAGCAGGGCGTCGTAGTCGGCAGGATCGACGTCGGCGAACGTGGTGTTGAGGGTGAAGTTGTGCCCGGGCTTCTCACTGTACGTCTGGTCGCCTTCGAAGTCGTGAATCGCGGTACGGATCTGCTCTCCGCCCGCCTTGTCCGGACACACCGTGTGCACCGTATGACCGACCATCTGGAGCGCCTGAAACGGCACCATCGTCTCGTAATCTTCCGCGAAGTCTCCAACGAGCATGAGGATCTTCTTGGCCATGACCTCTCCTTCCTCACGACCAACCGTTGGCCGCTCCTACATCCATACTCGCGCGCGCCGGCCCGGGTTGGGACGGGAACGGCGGTTTTTCGGAATCTGTTCGTTCTCGTACGAGTCGGCGCACAGGGTTCGCCGCGAGAAGGGACGGGGACTCACGGTGACACACCCGTTCGGAAGTGTGGAACCCGGCGTTTTGCCGTGCGAATGCAAATGGGGATTCCGGCGACGGCCTTCGGTAGCATGGCGTTCAGCACCGGAGCCGCTGGAGCCACGGTTTCCAGCGGCCGCTCTTCAGCCAGAGATTCGAGGAGATCACGATGACGAAATGGGTCTACGCGTTCGGCGAGGTGGCGGACGCAGAAAAGCACGCAGGTTCCTGGGATGGCGTACGGGGACTTCTCGGCGGTAAGGGGGCGAACCTGGCGGAAATGTCTCGGATCGGAGTGCCGGTGCCGCCCGGATTCACGATCACGACCGAAGCCTGCAACGCGTACCTCGACGGGGGCGAATCATTCCCGCCGGGCATGTGGGATGAGGTGCTGGCTGCGATGCGTGCCATGGAGGAGCAGACGGGCAAGAGGTTTGGCGACCCGGAGAATCCGCTGCTCGTGTCCTGCCGTTCCGGAGCGAAGTTCTCGATGCCCGGGATGATGGATACCGTGCTCAACATCGGCCTCAACGACGAGGTCGTCGAGGGAGTGGCTCGGCTTACCGGCGACCCTCGGTTCGCCTACGACTCGTACCGGCGTCTGATCCAGATGTTCGGGACCGTGGTTCTCAACGTATCCGGTGAACCGTTCGAAGAGGTTTTGGCGAAACACCGCAAGCAGTTCGGAGTCACCAACGATGCCGAACTTCCGCCTGAAGCCATCAAGGAGGTTGTTGCCGAGTTCAAGGAGATCGTTCGGGATGAGGCGGGCGTCGAGTTCCCTCAAGATCCCTATCAGCAGCTGGAGTTGGCGACGGAAGCCGTGTTCAAGTCCTGGAACAGTCCCAGGGCGTTCGCGTATCGCAAGGCCGCCAACATCGCAGACGATCTGGGAACTGCGGTCAGCATCGTGACGATGGTGTTCGGGAACATGGGCAGCGACTCGGCGACAGGGGTAGCCATGTCGCGCAACGCCACGACCGGTGAGAAGTCGATCGAAGGGGACTATCTGGTGAACGCCCAAGGCGAGGATGTCGTTGCCGGCATTCGGGCGACCGACCCTGTCCAGAAACTCTCCGACGACATGCCGGAGATCTGGGAACAGTTCACCGATATCGCTCGGAAACTCGAGCAGCACTACCGCGACATGCAGGACATGGAGTTCACGATCGAACACGGGAAACTGTGGCTGCTCCAGACTCGAGACGGAAAGCGCACCGCGCAGGCCGCCGTCAAGATCGCCGTCGACCTGGTGGAAGAGGGCTTGATCACGAAGGAAGAAGCGGTGATGCGGGTCTCGCCCGAACAGGTCGACTTCTTCCTGCATCCACAATTCGAGGCGGGACCACGAGCGGCCGCCGCCGAAAGCGGCTCGCTCGTCGCCAAAGGCCTCAACGTCTCGCCCGGCGCCGCCGTGGGCATGGTGGCATTCGACGCCGACTTGGCTCAGCAGTGGGCTGTCGACGAGGGCAAACAGGTGATCATGGTGCGCCCGGAGACCAAACCGGACGACGTGCACGGGATGCTTGCCGCCAACGGCATCCTGACGAGCAGGGGAGGCAGGACATCACATGCGGCTCTCGTTGCCCGACAGTTCGGCAAGCCGGCAGTGGTCGGCGTTTCGGAGCTCGACATCGACATGAACGCGCGGTCGATGTCGGTCGGCGGAAAGACGATCAACGAAGGCGACTGGATGTCTATCGACGGATCGACCGGCGAGGTGTTCATCGGCCGCCTGGACACGAAGGTCCCCGACATTTCCGACCCGGCGCTGATGACACTTCTCGGGTGGGCCGACGAGATTCGTCGTCTGGATGTCTGGGCCAACGCCGATTATCCACGAGACGCCGAGCGGGCTCGCTCGTATGGTGCCCACGGCATCGGTCTGTGCCGCACCGAGCACATGTTCTTCGAGCCGGAGAGGCTGCCGTACGTCCAACAGATGATCATGGCCGAGACCGCGGAGGAACGTGAGAAGCCACTGGCTGTGTTGCTCCCGTTCCAGCGAGACGATTTCGCCGGTCTGTTCCGGGCCATGGACGGGCTTCCGGTGATCATCCGACTGATCGATCCGCCGCTGCACGAGTTCTTGCCGAGCCACGATGACCTGGAGGCCGAACTGACCGACCTGCGTGCCAGGCTTGCCGCGGGTGAGGAGAGTGACGCGATCCATTCGGCGATCACCGAGAAGGAGCGAATGCTCGAGCGCTCCGAAGCACTGCGTGAATCCAACCCGATGTTGGGCTTGCGGGGTGTACGGCTCGGTATCGAACTGCCGGAGCTGACGCGAATGCAGGTGCGGGCGATCTTCGAAGCCGCCATCCAGGTCAAGAGGGAAGGCATTGATCCGCACCCGGAGGTCATGATCCCGCTGACGAGTCATGTCAATGAACTGAAGTGGCAGCGTTCGGTGCTGGAGGACGAGGCCAAGAAAGTCATGGAAGAGGAGGGCGTGGAGGTCGACTACAAGTTCGGCACCATGATCGAGATCCCGCGTGCGGCGTTGACCGCCGATGAGATCGCCGAGTATGCCGAGTTCTTCTCGTTCGGTACCAACGATCTGACCCAAACGACATTCGGGATCAGCCGAGATGACGCGGAGGCAGGCTTCCTGATCAGCTACCTGGAGCAGGGAATTCTTCCGGAGAACCCGTTCGCCACGCTCGACGAGGCCGGCGTCGGCAAGCTGATGCGTCTCGCCGTCGAAGCGGGAAGAGAGACACATCCGGAACTCGAAGTCGGGATCTGTGGGGAGCACGGTGGCGACCCATCGTCCATCGACCTGTGTCATCGGCTGAACCTCGACTACGTGAGCTGCTCGCCGTTCCGGGTGCCAGTTGCCCGGTTGGCGGCCGCCCAGGCGGCAGTGCGCAACCGCTGACCACACCGGTATCGACACGAGAGGGGCGCCCGGCCGGGCGCCCCTCTCGTGTGGATGATCACAGGCGGTGCTTATGGATGTGTGGTTCCCGGACCAGAACCGTTTCCGCCCGAATCGCCGGTCCCATCTCGGAGGCCGGCGTCCGAACCGGACGTGGCCGGCATCGTCGTTGGATTCGTCGGCATGGTCGGCATTGCCGGGACGGTGATCGTCGGTCTGGTCGGCATCTCGGGGACGGTGATCGTTGGTCTGGTCGGCATCTCGGGGACGGTGATCGTTGTGGTCGGCCGTCCCACCTCCTGCTTCATCTGGCGGGTCATCTCTTGGGTTGTCTCTCGAACTTGCCGTGCCGTTTCCGCCACATGTTGAACGTTGATGTCCTGCTGCTTCATCTCTTGAGACATGAGTCGCAGCATCTCGGCCACTTGATCCCGGTACTCCTGGGTGGCCTGGTACCCCTTGGCGTCGGTGTGCTGGGCGGCGACATGTGCAGCCGCCTCCTCGAGCGCCGAAGCGGCCTGCTCGAGACCGCGGTCGCGGTCGACTCTCCCGATTGCCTTGCCTGCGAACTCGAGGCCTTCTGCGATGTGGTCCTGAGCAACAAGTCGCTGTGCTTCCTGGAGCCGTTCGGTCGTACCACCGTTGAACACGCCGACATGCTCGAGAGCGATGTCGACTCCGTACAAGGGATCGCCGGGCGCCGACTGATTCGCGATAGCGCCGACTCCACCCGTCACAGCGGCCAGCGCAACGGATGCAGCCAGCACCTTGGTCAGGATGGTGAATATGAAACTCGTGAACACGGTGCGTCTCCTCCATCGATATCTCTTTGATTCCCGGCTTCTGGCCGGGCGTGGGGAGAGACGGGCGGCTTCCGCAGCCGCGACGATCTGCCGGGCGCCCAGCGCCGGATCGACGGATTCGGAACCGGTGTCCCGAATCCGTTCGACCAGCGCCGCGACATCGGCAAGGTCGGCAAGAGCGGACCCGTTGAGGATCGCCTCGATCTCCTGGTCGCTGAGGCTGTGGAACTTTGCCATCTCGTGTTCGTTACCGTTCGAGCGTCTCAAAGGGGTACGTCCTTTGCGAGCTCTTTTCGGAGGGCGTTCAGTCCCCGACGCTGGAGCGCCTTGACCGCGCCGGGACGCTTTCTCAGGATGTGCGCGATCTCCGTCACGGTGAGCCCCCCGATGATGCGCAGAGTGAGGACGTCACGTTGGTCATGCGAGAGACCTTTGAGGCTCTGTCGAATATCCCTCGTAGCCAGGTCCGTCATTGCTTCGGCTTCGGCGGATTGCCGAGGGTCCGATATTGCATCGAGCTCCTGGTCCTCACCGATGAGATGTTCCCTGTGCCGGGATCGTTTGCGTCGTTCATCGATGAGACGGTGGTGGGCGACCATGAAGACCCAGGAGCGGAAGGCGGCCTCGTCACCTTTGAATGTCCCGATGTTTCGGGCCAGTTGGAGGAACACGTCGCCAAGGCGGTCTTCAGGGTCGGAGGCGCCGCGTGATCTGAGGTAACCGAGAACCTGTCCGGCGAGGTCGTGGTAGAGCACTTCCCACGCCCATTCGGCCCCCGTCTGGGCGGAGGCGAGTACAGAATCGAAACTTGGCCCGATCACCATGTGGAGAAGAGTACGGCCGCGCCTGCAATCACAAAACCGGCCAGAGCGATGCGGGATCGTGTGCATCTCTCGGATGTCGCGGCAGGCCGCAGCGGTGCGAGGCCCCGTGCATGTACTCGTTACCGCCGAACGGTGACAAAAGGGTACGGCCGCCCCCCACACTCATTGAACCCAGGGCTCAGGGACACCCACAGGGTCACTACGAGCCCAGGGTTCAGTCGTGGCGGCCGCCGAGGGACTACCAGCCGACCCAGACCCCGAGAGCGGTGAGCAGCGCAACCATCAGGCCGACACCCATCTGGGTCCAACCGACGACCTTGGCAGGAACCGGCGGTCTGGTCAGTGAGACGATCGCGACGATACCGAGCAGGCCGATCGCCACCGCGCCGAGCCATGGGAGCATTCCGACGGCGGCGCCTGCCGCAACGACCCCGAAGGCTGCGAGCTGCACCAGGTAGATCCGCGCTCGATCGATCGACTTGTCCTTGAAACGGCGAACCATGCCCCGTGCAAGGACGATTGCAGCGACGTCTCTTGCCGCGAGGACGAGCCACAGTCCGAACGCCGGGATCCACTCCCATCCTGCCCCAATCGCGATCGCGGCCACGGTGGAGCCCATGGCGATCGATCCGGCCAGTTGCGGGGCCAGCGCGCGGTTGCGGCTGTGGGCGTCCGCCCGCAAGGAGAAGGCCGCAAAAGGCAGAGCGACGACCAGCGGCCACCAGAATGGGCCGAGCGTGGTGACAATGGCACCGGCAGCACCGGCGATTGCCACCGCCGAGTAGACGGCCGCGACTGCAAGCGCAGTGGTGGACCGGGGAAGCCATCGACCGCGGATGACATCGGTGGAGAACAGTTTGACGGGCCGTCGAGCCAGGAAGACGCCAAGCGCGGCCGCCGCGATTTCCCAGCCTGCCGGCGACGGCGCGACGAGGAGTCCCAAGATGATCGGCTCCAGCGTGAAGCCCCACCCGCCGTGCTCAGTCGGCATCGCCACCGACCGTAGGCGAACGGAAGGAGTGGTCATCGCAGTTTCGCCGCCTCGACGGCCGACCTGATCGAACAGCCATCGAGATGATCGTTCGTCATGCCGATGGCCTGCATGAAGGCGTAGATGACGGTCGGCCCGACGAACTTCCAACCCCGGCTGCGGAGATCCGCGCTCAGCGTCTTGGACTCTTCGGTGACGGCGGGGATGTCGTAGGTGGGGGCCTGCCCAGGAGTCGGTGCGAAACGCCACAGGTATGTCGCCAGGGATCCGAACTCGTCGATCATTCCCAGAGCGAGTCGGGCATTGGTGATCGTCGCTTCGATCTTGCCTCTGTGCCGGATGATGCCCGGATTCGCCAGCAGAGCCTCGACGTCTCCGCTGTCATAGGACGCCACCGTCTCGATGTCGAAACCATCGAAAGCTTCCCGAAAGGCCTCCCGCTTGCGCAGAATCGTGATCCAGGCGAGCCCTGCCTGGAAGGCGTCGAGGCTGATCTTCTGGAATAGGGCCCGGTCGTCGGTTACCGGGTAACCCCACTCGTCGTCGTGGTAGGCCACGTACAGGGGATCGTCCCCCGGCCACCAGCAGCGGACGACCCCGTCGGGTCCGATTCGCAGTCGATCGTTCATCGGCAAGATGATACGGGGATTGGAATCCGACGGCCTGTCGACTGGACGCCGGACGTTACCCGACGATCGCGCACGGATTCCCTGCTCGCCTCGTCGTCGCGGGCCTGTACGGGTATGTCTCGGCGACAAAGTGGCTGACCGAGATCGAGCTGACGACTTGGGAAGCGTTCGACGCGTATTGGATTCCGAGGGGCTGGGCGAAGGAGGCTCCAATCAAGACCCAATCGAGAATCGATGTGCCGGCTCCAGGGAGGGTCGTCATCGAGGGACGTCGACCCGTCGCGGGTGTCGCTTGGGCGCCGACGAAGGGGGTGGGCAAGGTTGAGGTGCAGATCGATGACGGGTCGTGGCAGATGGCCCGACTCGGCGACGATGTCGGCGCCGAGTCCTGGCGTCAATGGGTTCTGGACTGGGATGCAACGCCCGGCGACCACACGATCTCCGTGCGGGCGACCGACGGTGACGGTGTAGTTCAAGACGGGCAGCGCCAGACATCGCGACCCGACGGAGCGACCGGATGGCACACGGTGCGTGTCGTCGTCCGACGTGCCTGACCAGCGCAGGTGCCCGGTACCGGGCACCTGCGCTCAGAACTGCTCGGGTTCGAGAGCGGCCAGTAGATCATTGCCCGCGGTGACCGCTCCGAAGAGCGCGGCATCCTGGGGGAGGAGCTGCTCGGCATAGAAGCGTGCCGTGACGATCTTCGCTTCGAGGAACTCCTTGTTCTCGGCGCCCTCGTCCAGCAGCGCCGACGCAATGAGTGCCTCTCGTGCCAAGTAGTAGGCGCCGAGGGTCGACCCGAGCATGCGCAGGTAGGGAGTTGCCCCCGCGAGCGCCTGGTTGGGATCCTGCATCCCGTTCGTCGCAAGCCAACCCGTTGCCTTTTCGACCGCTTCGACTGCCGAAGACAGATTGGTGCGAATGAGAGAGAATCGTTCCCCGGCGGCTTCGAGTTCACCGTCGATCGCCTTCATCTCGGCGATGAGGCCCATGATCGTTGCCCCGCTCGCCATCGGGAGTCTTCGTCCGACCAGGTCCATGGCCTGAATGCCGTTGGTTCCCTCGTAGATCGGGCCGATACGCGCGTCCCGGTAGTACTGAGGGATGCCGCTGTCCTCGATGAACCCCATGCCCCCGTAGACCTGCGAGGCCAGGCCGGTGATCTCGATACCCATGTCGGTCAGCCACGCCTTGGTGATCGGTGTGAGCAACTCGGCGAACAGTTGGTTCTTCTGCCGTTCCGATTCATCCGGGTGGCTTGTGGCCAGATCGAAGGCAAGCGCGTTGGTGAGCTCGATGGCTCGCATCGCGTCGAGCTTCGCTTTCATCGTCATGAGCATTCGTCGCACATCCGGGTGCTCGATGATCGCGACGGAAACGGTCTTGGGTGCACCGATCGGTCGCCCCTGAATCCTTTCCTGTGCGTATTGCACGGCGTTCTGGTAGGCGACCTCACCGATGCCGGTGCCGCTGATACCCACTTCGACCCTGGCCGCGTTCATCATCGTGAACATGTAGTGCATGCCCTTGTGCTCTTCGCCAACGATGTAGCCGACGGCACCGTCGCCGTCGTCTCCGTACGCGATCACGCAGGTCGCCGATGCCCTGATCCCCAACTTGTGCTCGATCGACACGGTCTTCACGTCGTTACGTTCGCCAAGCGATCCATCTGGATTCACGAGATACTTCGGTACGACGAACATGCTGATTCCCTTGGTGCCCGGGGGGGAGTCCGGCGTCCTGGCCAACACCAGATGGATGATGTTCTCTGTGATGTCTTGGTCGCCCCACGAGATGAACGATTTCGTACCGGTCAAGCGGTAGGTACCATCCGGCTGAGGGATCGCCTTCGTGATGAGCGCGCCGACGTCCGATCCGGCTTGGGGCTCGGTGAGGTTCATGGTCCCTGACCATTCGCCGGATACGAGTTTCGGGACGAACGTCGCGACCAGATCGTCGGAAGCGTGTTCGATGAGCGCGTGCGCGGCCCCTTGGGTGAGCCCGAGCATGATCGAGAGACTGGCGTTCGTGGAATCGAGCATCTCCGTGATCGCAGCGACGATGACCTGGGGGAGTTGACCGCCACCGTGTGCTTCGTCGAAGGGGGTGCTGAGCCATCCGTTCCGGGCGGCCATCTCATACGCTTCTTTGAAGCCTTCGGGTGCGGTGACCGCACCATCCGCGAAGGTGGAACCGACTTCGTCGCCCGGTTTGTTGAGGGGGAACCATTGTTCTGTCAGGAACTTGCCGGCTTCGCTGAGAATCGCGTCGATGAGATCGGCGTCCAGCTCCGAATAGCGAGGGAGTGCGGTGAGGCGTTCGAGGCCGAGGAGGTGATTGAGGACGAAGCTGAATTCGTCGAGGGGTGGTGCGTAGACAGTCATCGCTTCCCTTTCTGTATCACCTGGAGGACCGTGCGGTCACTCCGTGTGGATCAACCCGGGAAACCCGGGATAGTTTGCCATTGTTTGCATTATCGCATTTTCTGCTTGCATTTGCAAGCTGCTGGCGTCGCTCGTGACAGCACGATCGGGGTGAGTGCTTGGCCTGCGCATCAGGTCTGGGACGGTCTCATCGGCCGGGGCACGGGTAGGCGGCGGGAGGATATTCGACCGTGACGGGAAGTGTCGACCGGTAGCCTTCTCCTCTCATGCTTCGTCGCTATCTGGCTCTGCTCGTTGGCTATCTGCGTCCGCAGCGCGGTCGTGTCGTCGTGCTCACCCTGCTGTTGCTCGCGGGGATCACCTTCCAGCTGATCAACCCGCAGATCGTGCGACGGTTCATCGACGGGGCGACTTCGGGTTCTCCTCGTTCTGCTCTCGTTGTTCTGGCGGTGCTGTTCATGGCGCTGGCAATGGCGCAGCAGGCATTCTCCGTTTGCGCCACCTACCTGGCGGAAACGGTGGGATGGGCGGCGACGAACGAACTGCGTGGCGATCTCGCCGACCATCTCCTTCGTCTCGATATGAGCTTCCACAAGTCCCACACGCCCGGTGAGCTCATCGAACGGATCGACGGAGACATCACGGCCCTGTCGAACTTCTTCTCCCAGTTCGTCATCCACGTCGCCGGGAACCTGGTGCTCCTCCTCGGAATCCTCGTTCTTCTGTTCAGAGAGAACCCGTGGATCGGTCTCGGGATCTCGGTGTTTGCCGTCACGGCGCTCGCGGGAATGATCGGTATCCAGGCTCTTGCGATGCCGTGGTGGAAACGCGTCCGTCAGAAGAGCGCAGAGTTCTACGGATTCCTCGGTGAGCAACTCGGTGGCACGGAGGATGTCCGGGCGAACGGTGGTGTCGCGTTCGTCGTCGAGCGGTTCTCGCAGCATCTGCGGGAATGGCTTCCCGCCTCGGTCCGGGGCTTCATGGGATGGGCACATCTGTGGTCGACCAACATCGTGTTGTTCTCGGCGCTCACCGCACTGGTGTACTGGCTGGGTTCCAGGTTCTTCGGAGAAGGAGCGTTGAGCATCGGCTCGGTGTACCTCGTCTTCTCCTACAGCGAACTGATGCGGCAGCCCATGGATCGCATTCGGACGCAGATGCAGGATCTTCAGAAGGCTGCCGCAGCTCTCACCAGGGTCGAAACCCTGCTTGCCCTCGAGTCGCGTCTGCCACAGGACGGAACGATGCTGCTTCCCACCGGCGCGCTCTCGGTGGCGCTCCAGGGTGTCTCATTTGCCTATCACGACGGAGATGACGGATCCGGCGAGATCGTTCTTCATGATCTCGATGTTGCTCTCAAAGCCGGCAGGATCCTTGGCGTGCTCGGACGCACCGGCAGCGGGAAGACGACACTGGTCAGGCTCCTGACGCGCCTGCATGACCCGGTCGAGGGCACGGTGACGCTTGGGGACGTGACACTGCGGCAAACTGACATGGCGGATCTGCGCCGGCGGGTGGGGATGGTCACACAGGACGTCCAGCTCTTTCGTGCGACGGTGCGGGACAACCTCAGTTTCTTCGACTCGGAGATAGACGATCGGAAGATCCACGCGGTCCTCGACGAGCTTGGACTGTCCGATTGGGTACAGGCACTTCCTCACGGTCTCGACACGACCCTCGAGGCCGGAGGCGGCGGGTTGTCCGCGGGCGAAGCGCAACTTCTTGCTTTCACTCGCATCTTCCTTCGAGACCCCGGCCTGGTCATCTTGGACGAGGCTTCGTCGAGACTCGATCTGGCGACCGAGCAGCTCATCGATCGCGCCGTCGACCGTCTCATGGCCGGCAGAACCGGGATCGTGATCGCCCATCGGCTCTCAACGGTGACGCGCGCCGACGACATACTGATCCTCGAAGGCGGCAGGGTCGTGGAGTTCGGGAGCAGAGAGGCGCTCGTGGGAGACCCCGACTCTCGGTTTTCGTTCTTCCTTCGGGTTGGCATGGAGGAGGTGCTCGAGTGAAACGCGACCGCTTGACACTCCATCTGATGTGGGGGCTGATCCGATTCCAGCCGTTGCGGTATCTTGCGAACGTGGCTGCATGGGCGACGGTGTGGGTGATGCCGGCGATACCAGGGCTGATCACGAAGGCCTTCTTCGACCGCATCACCGGGGACCAGGCCGCAGGCTTCACCGTTGGAACACTCATTGCGTTCCTCGGCGCGTACGCGGTGGCTCGAGTCGGCGTCGTCCAGTTCGGGATGTTCAACGATGAGAACTTCCGTTTCCGAGGCTCCGCTCTGTTGCGCAGGAACCTGCTCGAACGGATCCTCGAGCTCCCCGGCGCGCGGGCGATTCCCGACTCGCCGGGAGAGGCGATCAGTCGCTTCCGCGACGACGTGGACCAGGTTGCCGAGACGATTTCGTGGACGAGCGACATGATTGGCACGGTGCTGTTCGCAGCGGTCGCGGTGGGGATCTTGTCGTCGATCAATGCGCGGATCACCCTCATCATCTTCGTCCCGTTGGTGTTGGTGATCGTTGCTGCGGAACGGGCGGGTACTCGCATTCGCGTATACCGGACCGCGGCTCGTGAGGCGACCGGCCGCGTGACCGGTGCAATTGGAGAGATGTTCGGATCGGTGCAGGCGATCAAGGTGGCCGGGGCAGAAGAAGGCATGGTTCGCCACTTCCGCAGACTCAACGACGAGCGAAGAGTCGTCGCCGTCAGAGATCGAGTGTTCACCGCGATCCTCGAGTCGATCTTCTGGAACACGGTCAACATCGGGACCGGAATCATCCTGATCTTGGCCGCAGGGACAATGAGCCCCGGGGGGACGTTCACCGTCGGCGACTTCGCGATCTTCGTGTACTTTCTGACGTTCGCCACCGACATGGTGCACTTCATGGGACTGTTCATCGCGAGACTGCGGCAGTCGTCTGTCGCGTTCGATCGCCTGCATGAACTACTTCAGGGCGCACCCGCGGATCGGATGGTGGAATCCAGGGCGTTGCATCTCATAGGCGACGTTCCGACCCTCCCCGATCTTCCGGAGCGAGAACCGCTGGAACGACTCGAAGTGCGCGGGCTCACGTACCACTACCCCGGGAGCGGCAATGGGATCGAGAGCATCGACATGACGCTCGAGCGGGGCAGTTTCACCGTCATCACCGGAAGGATCGGTTCCGGAAAGACGACACTGTTGAGGACACTCCTGGGTCTGTTCGATGCGTGTGACGGGGAGATCTTCTGGAACGGTCGTCGTGTCGGTGACCCCGCCACGTTCTTCGTGCCGCCCCGCAGCGCATACACCCCGCAGGTCTCGTTGCTGTTCTCGATGAGCCTGAGGGACAATCTGGCGATGGGCTTGCCTGTAGACGACGACGCGATCTCCGCGGCGATCCGTGCCGCGGTGCTCGAGGAGGACGTCGCCGCCATGCCCGAGGGTCTGGAAACACAAGTCGGCCCCCTTGGGGTTCGATTGTCGGGCGGACAGGTGCAGCGCACTGCAGCCGCACGCATGTTCATGCGGGAACCGGAGCTGTACGTGTTCGACGACCTGTCGAGCGCACTCGACGTGGATACGGAACGCACTCTGTGGGAACGGATGTTCGCCGAGCACGCCCAGGCAACCAGCCTGGTCGTGTCCCATCGCCGAGCCGCGCTGCGGCGCGCCGATGAGATCGTCGTGATGGATGGGGGTCGTATCTCTGCCAGAGGGACCCTCGCGGAGCTGTTGGAGTCCAGCGAGGAGCTGCGCCGCCTGTGGTCCGATGAACCGGGTCAGGGCAGTGAAGGATGACCGGTCATGACACCACCGTATCGGACGGCGTTGGTGGCGGACTCGGCCGGCAGCCGTCCCGAAACAGCCGGCGCTCGTAGGGATGTCCGCCGGCGCGGCCGTCCGGACCTCTTGCCGGTGAGAAGCAGAGACGTTCCCGGCTGCGAATCCAGCACCCTGTGGGAGCCGCTCCGACCCGTATGAGACGTGCCTCTCTGTGGGTATCCTGCGGGTCGTGAACGTGCGCGCCGAACGAATCCACACCGTCCGCAAGACCTTGTGGATCGTTCTCGGCCTGAATCTGGCGGTCGCCGGCGCCAAGCTCGGCTACGGGGTGATTACGGGATCGGTGGCAATGACCGCCGACGGATTCCACTCGCTCTTCGATGGGTTGTCCAACGTGATCGGGCTGCTCGGGATGGCCATCGCCGGACGTCCTCCGGATGAGGGGCATCCGTACGGCCACGGCAAGTACGAGACGTACGCTGCAGCGGCGATCGGAGGGGTACTGGTCGTCGTGGCATGGGAAGTCGGTCGCAGCGCCATGGAAGGACTCACCAGCGGTGCTCAGCCACCCCTCGTCACCTCGATTTCGTTCATCGTGATGTTGGTGACTCTGGCGGTGAATGTCGGGGTGACGATAGGCGAACGTCGCGTCGGCAAGCGAGTGGGCAGTGACCTCTTGCTCGCCGACGCCAGCGACACCGCCTCGGACATCATCGTCAGCCTCGGTGTGATCGGCAGCCTGGTGGCCGTCCGGCTCGGCTATCCGACGGCCGACCCGATCATCGCGCTTCTCGTAGCGTTGGCCATCATTCGTACCGCGATCTCCGTTCTGGCACGTGCCGAAGCGACGTTCTCGGATCGGGCACGCCTCGACGCAGACGAAGTCTGTCGGGTCGTGAGAACCGTAGAGGGTGTGCAGGGGTGCCATTCGGTTCGGACGCGAGGCTCGATGTCGGAGGTATTCGTCGATCTGCACGCCGAAGTCGACCCCGACACCACCGTCGAGGAGGGGCACCGCATGAGCAGGGCCGTCATGGAGCAGGTTCGTGAGGCGTTCCCCGAGGTGGTCGACGTGCTCGTGCATCTGTGCCCTTCCGGGGTCCGACACTCGGGATGATCAGGGCCTCTTGCGGGCCTTCCAGATCTCTTCGGGCGGCCGGCGGCGGGCCCGGTCGAGGTCGACGAACTCGCCGCCGGGTCGCAACACCCGGGCGGCTTCGGGGATACGGCGGTACGGGTCGGACCAGATGGCGGCGCCGTACTCGGAGATGACCAGATCCAAGCTCTCGTCGGCGAATGGCAGCGCCTCTGCGATTCCGTGAATCAGCGGGAACCGCAGGGCACGCTCGTCCTGGAGTGGTCGTGCAGTGGCGAGCTGCGCAGGAGAGTTGTCGAGTCCGACGACCCTGGCTCCCCGTCTGGCCGGCCACGCGGAGACATAGGCAGTCCCACAGTCATCTTCGAGCACGTCCTTGCCGTCGACGTCGGAGAGGAGCCGGAGTTCGGTCTCGGCCATGCCCCGGATTCCCCATGACGGTTCGCTCACCCAGTCGTGTTCCCCGGCGGCGACGTAGTCGCCGGCGGAGTCGTTCCACACGGTCCGGCTGCACCGATGTAGTCGGGCAGGTTCATCGAGACTCGCGCTATTCGACGAGTCCCGCACCGCTATGATTTGGTGATCGGCGAAAGGAAGTTCTTTGGCAATCCCGTGGGCGGCCCTGGCTCCGCTGATAGCGCTTTCCCTCGCCTTCGTCGTCTACTGCTGGGTCGACATCGCCCGGTCGCGCGTGCGATATCTCCCCAAATGGCTGTGGGCGGTCATCTGCATCATCTCTGTGCCCGCCGGGGGCATCATCTATCTGCTGATCGGCCGGGAAGAGGGAAGTCCGTGATCGTCCACACCACCGGCCTCGTCAAGGAGTACGGTTCCACGACCGCCTTGGCGGGGGTCGATCTCGAGGTGAGTGAGGGTTCGGTGTACGGATTGGTCGGGCCGAACGGCGCGGGCAAGACGACGCTGCTCGCGATCCTCTCCGGGTTGCGGCACTCGACTCGCGGGTCGGTGCATCTTGGCGTTTCCTCTGCCGAGATGGCCGTGCTCCCGGACACTCCCCATTTCGACAAGTGGCTGACGGGTCGAGAAGTCGTCGACCTCGCTCGAAACCTGTCAGAGCGCTCGATCGCCGAGTCACGCGTGGGAGAGGTTCTGGAGCTGACCGGAATCATCGACGCGGCAGAGCAGAAGGTCGGCGGATACTCACGAGGCATGCTCCAACGCCTCGGGCTTGCCGCAACTGTCGTGGCCGAACCGAAACTGCTGCTCCTCGATGAGCCGTCGGCCGCACTCGATCCGGCCGGCCGTCGAGAGGTGCTGGATCTCGTTGCGAAGATTCGTGGCGAGGCGACCGTCGTGTTCTCGAGCCACATCCTCTCCGACGTGCAAGAGGTCTGTGACACGGTCGGAATCCTGGACCATGGCCGGCTTCGGTTCCAAGGACCGATCGGTGAGCTGCTGAGCGGCCGGGCGGCACCCGCGTACCGGGTGCGTCTTCGGCCTCCGGCTGCGCCTGCGGTCGCTGCTCTCGAAGAGCAGTCGTGGGTGCAGCAGGTTGCCGTGCTCGGTGATGGCGACCTGCGTGTGTCGGTGACCTCACTCGAGGCCGCGGAGCGATACCTGCCCGGCGTACTCGCGGGCGTGGAGGCGCGTGTCGTGTCGATCGCTCCGGAAGCCGCCACGCTCGAAGAGGTGTTCCTGGAGCTGACCCGATGAACCTCTGGCGGCTGGAGTGGCTTCGACTGTGGCGCACCAAGCGATGGATCGCCCTGGTGGGTGTGTACCTCTTCTTCGGGTTCCTCGGCCCCCTCAGCGCCCGCTACCTCAACGAGATCCTGGCCCGGACCGCACAGCTGCAGGAAGGTGCGGTCATCAAACTGCCGCCTCCGACTCCCGCGGATGGGATCGCCCAGTACGTCGGAAACGCCGCGCAGCTGGGCATCCTGGTCGTGGTCGTGGTCGCTGCCGGCGCGTTCGTGATGAAACCGGAGATGGCAACATTCCTGCGCACGCGTGTCCAGGGGATGGTCCGGCTGCTCGCTCCACGCTACGTCGTCAGCGTGGCCGCGGCCACCGGAGCGTTTCTGCTGGGGACCGGCGCGGCATGGTACGAGACGAGCGTGCTCCTCGGTGGTCTTCCGGCAGGACGGATGCTTGCAGGCGCCGGCTACGGGGTCCTGGCGCTCCTGTTTGTCGTGTCGGTGGTCGCTGCCGTGTCCTCTCGGTCCAAGAACACGCTTGGGACGGTCCTGATCTCCATCGTTGTCCTGCTGCTGCTCCCGCTGGTCGGCCTGATTCACGGCGTGGCCAAGTGGGTGCCCACTTCGCTGATCTCGGCGATGAGCGACCTCGCCCGGGATGCCTCCGTGGGCGACTTCACAAAGACGGCGATCGTGACGGTGGTTGTCACCGCGGGGCTGCTGTGGTTCGCCGTGTGGGGGCATGCGCACCGCGAGGTGTGATGGGCCGGGTCGCGAGTATGAGCGCTTCCTGGTAGCTCTCATGCTCGGAAGCGGAGGAGGCGGGCGGCCTGTCGTCAACCCGTTCGCAGCGCTTCGGTCGGTGACATCCTCGCGGCACGCATGGCGGGGTAGAGGCCGGCGATCGCTCCGATGGCCAGAGCGGCACCCAGCCCGCCGACCCACGAGATCGTCGGGATCAGCGTCGTCCAACCTTTCAGCTGTGAGTAGGCGGCCGTGACCGCAGCTCCGAGGGCGACGCCGCCGAGTCCACCGACCGCCGAGAGCAGGAACGACTCTCCGAGGAATTGGAGTGCCACGTGCCGTCGCGTTGCGCCGAGAGCTCTTCGAAGCCCGATCTCGGAGCGACGCTCCAGCACCGAGATCACCATGACATTCGCGATGCCGACGCCCCCGACGAGGAGCGCGATGGCACCGAGCCCGAGAAAGAGCGCGGTGAGCGCGTCGTCCGCCGCTTCGCGTGCTTCGAGAGCATCGGTCGGTCGGGAGACCTCCACTTCTTCGGGGTTCTCCGGGTTGGTCGTCGCGGCGAGCACACCCATGACCGCGTCGACCTGATCCGGAGTCGTTCTCACGTAGAGGGTGCTCGGTACGCCGTCGGCGTCGAGGTAGGTTTTCGCAGCCTGGATCGGTACGATCGCGGCACGATCGAGATCGGGGCTCAGATCGAGCGGGTCGAGGATTCCCCGGACGGCGAACCATTGATCCCCGAGCCATACCTTCGGGGCGGCGTCCAGGCTGGAGATCCCCAGCCGTTCAGCGGCGACGGCACCGAGTACGACGGTTGGGTAGGAACCTTGCTCATCGAGGAACGTGCCGTCGGCAACGGTGCCTTGGAGCGTGTCGAGAAGGCTCGGATTCGCAGCCCTGACGGTGATCCCGCCGCTCTGTGTGGAGGGCACGTAATCGGTGCGATAGACCTTCGCGTCGACGTTGCTGACCGAGGAGACGGCCTGCACCGGTCCGATCCGCTCGATCATGGACACGGCCGTATCGGGAAGCTCCCCTCTGCCGATGCCGATTCCCTGGCCGGCTTCCACGGTGAGGAGGTTCGTGCCGAGCCGATCGAGTTTGGCCAGCAGATCCGACTTGCTCGACTCGGAGAGTCCGAGCACGCCGACGATCGCTGCGATGCCGATCATGATGCCGAGCATCGACAGGGCCGCGCGCAGCTTGCGCGTGCGGAGGCCCACCGTGGCCGTGCGGAACACGTCACCGATGTGCAGTTTGGACGGAGTCAGGCCATCCGGCATCAGGCCGCGACCCCGGTGTCGTAGTCGATGATGCCGTCCCTGATACCGACGCGACGGGGCATCTGCTCGGCGATCTCGCGGTTGTGGGTGATCACGACGATCGTGACTCCGTCGGTGTTGAGATCTTCGAGGAGTTCCACGATGGCGTCACTCGAGAGCGTGTCGAGGTTTCCGGTCGGCTCGTCGGCAAGGACGATGGCCGGGTTTCCCACGATGGCCCTGGCGACGGCGACCCGCTGTCGTTCGCCACCGGACAGCTTGTTCGACACCTGATCGAGGCGGTGCCCGAGTCCGACACGTTCCAGCGCCGCGGCGGCCATCTCGCGGCGCTTCCTGGCCGGGATTCCCGTGTAGAGAAGGCCGTCCGCCACGTTGTCGAGTGCCGTGTAGTCGCTGAGAAGAAAGAACTGCTGGAAGACGAAGCCGATGTGACGCGAGCGCAACGCGGACATCTGTCTGTCCGACAGAGAGGCGATGTCGAAACCGGCGACATGGATCCGGCCGGACGAAGGGCGATCGAGCGTCCCCATGATGTGGAGCAGCGTCGATTTGCCCGATCCGGACGGTCCGACGACGGAGACGAGCTCGCCGGAGCGGATCTGCAGATCGACCCCGCGAAGTGCCCGCACCGGCGGCGTACCGGCATACGTCTTGACCACATTGGAGAGTGACAGGACGACCGAGGGTCCGGTGGGCTCCGTCACGGAACCACGACCCGGTCGCCGGTCCCCAAATCACCGGAGGTGATCTCGACGAGCCCATCGGCGTACATGCCCGGCTCGACGGCCACGAGATGCGTCGAATCGCCATCGTCGACCTCCACGGCGTAGCCGCCTTCCGAGAGTGCCAGCAGTGCGGTCACGGGTACGGCCAGGACGCCATACGCCGCGTCGGTGACGATGCTGACGTCGACCGTCGAGTTCCCGAAACTCGCTGCGGCCTTCGGATCATCCAGAGAGATCGTCACCGAGGTCGATGCCACCCCTCCTTGACCGACACTCGTATCGAGCGATGTCACGGTTCCGCCCATGTCGGTATCGTTGGGAAGTGTCACCGTGACACGGTCGTCCACCTCGAACAGTCCTTCGTCCGAAGGGTCCAGGATCACGGTGACCACCGAGTCGCTGGAAGACGTGGACAGCACAGGTGTTCCGTCGCGGACACCTGAACCCAGTTGAACGAGCGTGTCGGCCACTCGCACCGGTCCTGGAAGGAACACGACCTCGCCGAGGTCGACGACCCCATCGACGGGGGCGCCGATGTCCTCTTGCCAATCCCTGACCATCGTTCGCGTGTAGGAGGTGAACTCCTCGTCGACGGTCACTTTGCCGTCGGGGTCATAGCCGAGAGCCACGAGCGCGTCCTCCAGCTGCCTCACATCGGCACCCTCGCTGCCCTTTCGCATCGGACGCCACGCAGGCGAATCTCCGTAGAGGAGGGTGACGGGCTGGTCGTTGATGACGAAGAGGGTGTCTCCCTGCTCGAGGGTCGAGTCATCGTCGGCGGAGGAGACGAGAGTTCCGTTGAGACGATTCAGAATCGGGTCTGTGGAGGTGTAGCCGAGAGTCCCGCTCACCGTCTCGGTCTGTTTGAGGTCGGTGACGGCCGCTTCAGCGAATCGGAGGGTTCTGGTGGTCGTGGCAGTCGCGTTCTCTGTCCCACCTTTGACGGAATACCAGATGCCGGCTCCTCCGGCGACCAGAATCACGATGATGGCGGCAATCCAGCGTCCCACTCGCCCCATCAGCCGCCTCCTACTCCCGGTCCGACGGCACCCCGGGTTCCTCCGAGGAACCCGGGAAGGTTCGTGAAGATGCTCTGGCAGGCATCGTTGGCTTCGATGAAGGCCGGATCACTCGGGTCGATATCGGCGAAGGGTCCGCGAGGCGGGCTGTTTCCGGATCCGGGTGAACCAACGTTGGAGAAGTCGGGGTCCGGCATGTCGTAGCCATTCTCACGCATGCAGACTGCATACTCGACGAACGTGTCTTCGAGCTGTGTTCGATCCTGCTGCCGGAACCCGATGGCGACCCGTTGGAGAATCGGACCGCACGCATCCCGTGCCTTCTGGAAGAGTTCCCGATCATTCGGGTCGAAGTTGGTGGGACGGGAGAGCCGCAGGTTGCCGTTCGCGTCGACGACCGGATCCTCGATCTCGATCCCCTGCTCACGAAGGCACGCCGTGAAGTCGAGCATCGCCTGCTCGAAATCGACCTCGGTGGTCGTCGTCGTGCTGCTTTGGGGGGTGGTGTCGTCGAGCGATGCCACCGCGTCATTGCTCGTGCTCCCTCCGCCGCATGCTGCAGCGACCAGCCCGAAGGCTGCCACGAGGGTGATAAGTCTGATGCTCATGGGCTTCCTCTCGGGAGTATCCGGAAGCACGATCGCGTACCGGCCTTAACGGCACGTGAAGGGAGCATGAGAATGTGATGAGAATGAGATGGGGTCGTTGTGAAGAGAGGCAGCGATCCGTACCGGGTAGATCGCGGGCCATCTTCCGTCGGTCTCCGAGGACGCGCCTCGTCCTGCTGCATCACTCCCGGGCTCGAAAGCACCCGGCCCCAGATGGGGCCGGGTGCTTCTGTTCGGCTGGTAGGGAAGGTGTGCGGCTAGTTGCCGGCCAGATCCAGGAATGCCAACGGGCTGACAGGCGGCGCCTGGAAACGCACGTACCCGTGACCGGTCATACCGTGGCAGGCGTTGCAGGCTGCTATCGCAGAAGCGTAGGAAGTCTCGAACGCTGCCTTGTCCTTGGCGTTGATCGCGTCGACCACGGCCTGAAGTGGGCCCTGCTCGAAGGTCTTGAGCAAATCGGCATTGGCGGGCCGGGTTGTCTCTCCGACTTCCTGGTACTCGACAGCTTCCTTGATCTGGTATGCGGCGTGATCCCAGTTGCCGGCGTCGACTGCCAGCTTTGCGAGCGCGAACCGCTGACCATACTCCATCATGATCGTGCCGAGACCCGGCTGGATGTTCCACAGTGTCAGACCGCGATCGATGTTGTTCATCCGATCGGTGATCATCGCCTTGGCGTCATCCAAGGTCGGAGTTCCTTCCGGTGCGGTCCATGGCGCCAGTTCGTGAGAGCCTTCCGGTCCTGGTGCGGCCGATTCACTGGCAGCGGCGACGAGGAACGCCTGCGGGCTGGTGGTCGGCGTCTGGAACCGCACGTAGGCGTGTCCGGTGCCGACGTGGCACTGGTTGCAGCCGGTGACGGCCGCTTCGTAGGCACTGTCGAACGCGGACTTGTCCATCGCCACGATCGCGTCTGTGACCGGGTCCAGGTATGTGTGCTCGAAGGACGCAAGTAGTTCGGCCTTGCCGGGTCGTGTCGCTTCTCCGACTTCCTGGATCTCGATCTGCTCCTTCAACTGGTACTGGGCCATACCCCAGTCGCCGGCGTCGGCAGCTTGCTTCGTCATCGCGAAGCGCTTTCCGTACTCGATCATCACGGTGCCGAGACCTGGCTGGATGTCCCAGAGGGTCAGATCACGGTTGGACGTGTTGAACGTGTCCATGATGAGCTGCTGAACTTGCAGCGCGGTGACGCCCTCGACAGGCGCCGCCGTCGTGGTGGGCGCGGCCGCGGTGGTGGGCGCCGCCGTCGTCGTGGGCGCCGCCGTCGTCGTGGGCGCCGTCGTCGTCGTCGTCGTGGTTCCCGTGTTGGTGCAAGCAGCGACCGTTAGTGCGAGGGCAAGTATCAGTGATGCTATCCCAATGGGTTTCTTCCTCATGATCCGCTCCCTCCGTGGTGGTATTAGGATCATAGTGAGATTGTATTGCACGGCATAATGGTGTTCAGGGCATGGGGTCTCTTTATGGTTGATGCACGTTCATCCCTATTGTTCGTGCATGGTGACTGTGACTGTCCACTCCTACCGATTGCTACCCAGCATCCATTCATGTCCCCATGGTTGATGCAGACATATGGCGTTGCATTATCAGAGTTATTGCAGATATGCTTATGACCATCTGCACTTCCACTGCACCAGGGCCAAAAGACCCTATATGGATGTGACAAAAGTCCCTTCTTATGTCCAATTCAGTCCGGGACTTCGCTGGGCAGAGGGAACCAGCGCATGGCTTCTGCGGAGGGTGACAGCCTGATCGGCTCACCATCGAACGGTACCGGGGACTGCCCGAGGATCCGACGCGCCGCAGACAGATAGGTCGGAAGGCGATCGAGGGATTCGACCAGTCGACGCTTCGGGTAGGTCATCGCCGCTCCCTCGTAGGCAATATCGGCAAGTGCCATCGGAGGCGTGCCGGTCTCCGCCCGATGCCGCCACACGGCTGTTGCAGGGTCGACGTTGTACCGGCTCAGGACGCGCCAACCGCCGTTGGCGATGAGGTGCACTGCCTCGACGATGTAGGAAAACTCTTCCTCTGCGATGAAATAGTTGAAGTTCACACGAGCCCATCCCGGCTTGATGACCTCGCAGCCGTCCTCGACTTCCATCTCGAGTCGCCGACTCATCTCGCTGTCGATACCGAGGAGACGATGTCCGTACGGTCCTGCGCAGGAACAACCGCCACGCGCCTGGATGCCGAAGAGATCGTTCAGGAGTGCAACGACGTAGTTGTGATGGAGCCACCTGTCATCCCCGAAACGCTCCGGGGCGCGCAGCTCGAACGACACGATCGAGAGTCGATCGGCGTCGGGGTTGCCGAGGATGCGGATGTTTGGATCGCTCCGCCACGAATCGATTGCCCGACGGATGAACGCGGATTCGCGGCGCCGGATCTCGTCGGGTCCGACCGTCTCCTTGAGTTGGAACACGAGTCCGGCTCTGATCGACTCGATGATCGCCGGTGTGCCGCCTTCCTCACGGTGCTCCTGGTCGCGGAGGTAGTGATGCTCGAACGAGCTCACGTAGCTGACCGTTCCTCCGCCCGGTACCGACGGAACCCGGTTGTGGAGGAGGTCGCGACGTACAGCGAGCACGCCGGGAGTCTGTGGCCCGCCGATGAACTTGTGTGGAGAGACGAACACGGCGTCTTTGTAGTCGTCACCGTGGGTGTTCGGGGATCGGAGCTCGACCGCGACGTAGGGTGCCGCAGCCGCGAAATCCCAAAACGACAAGGCACCGTGACGGTGCAGCAACGACGAGACCGCCGAGGCGTCGGTGATGATGCCTGTGACGTTGGAGGCAGCGGAGAAACTGCCGATCCGCAGGGGACGGTCCCTGTATTCGACGAGCATTGTTTCGAGGTGTCCGAGGTCGACGTGGCCGTCGTCGTCTTCACGGATCTCGACAACGTCGGCGATCGATTCGAGCCAGGGGAGTTCGTTGGAATGATGCTCATACGGGCCGACGAAGACGACTGGCCTGTCCTTTGACGGAATATGGTCTGTGAGATGGTGGCGCTCGTCGAGCTCGGCCGGGATTCTGATGCCCAGGATTGTGGTCAGCTTGTCGATCGCTCCGGTCGACCCCGACCCACAGAAGATGACGGCGTGCTCATCGTCGTTGCCGCCGAGGCATCGCTTGATGATCGATCTCGCCTCTTCGCGGAATCGAGTTGTCTGAAGTCCGGTTCCGGACGTCTCGGTATGGGTATTGGCGTAGAAGGGCAAGACCACATCGCGGATGTAGCTCTCGATGAACGACAGCGGCTTCCCCGAGGCCGTGTAGTCGGCATAGGTGACCCGCCGGGGGCCGAACGGACCGTCGATCGCCGTATCGGCGCCGACTACAGAAGAGCGAATCAACTCGATGAGGTCTTCGGTTGCCATGCTCCGATGGTAGAGGGATCTGGCGGATTGCATCGGGTCGAGGATCGGGTCTTCTCGGTTCCCTTCTCACCGGTTTCTCATCTTCCTCTCACCATGTTCCTAAGCCTCGCCGGTACAGTTGTTCCTCATGAGTGGTTCCCGAATTCTGATCGCGGAAGACGATCGGGGCGTGCGCCAATCGCTGGAGCGCGCTCTGCGTTTCGAGGGTTACGATGTGTCCGCCGTCAAGGATGGCGCAGAGGCGCTGGAAGTGCTCATCCAGGACGTTCCCGAGCTGCTGCTACTGGACGTGATGATGCCGCACATCGACGGTCTTACCGTGTGCCGGCGACTCCGCGCCACGGGCAACGATGTTCCGGTTCTCATGCTGACGGCACGGCACGAGGTTCGCGACCGGGTCGCCGGTCTCGACGCGGGTGCCGACGATTACCTCGTCAAGCCGTTCGCATTGGAGGAATTGCTGGCGCGAATCCGTGCGCTCCTTCGGCGCAACGTACCTTCCGAAGGGGCCGAAACGCTGGCGGTCGGAGATCTGACTCTCGATCCCCGGACGCGCACGGTCATGAGGGGGGATCGTGAGCTCAACCTCACGAAGACCGAGTTCGATCTCCTGGAGCTGCTCCTCGTGAATGCCGGTGTGGTCCTGACGAGAGAGGTCATCTACGAGCGAATCTGGGGGTACGATTTCGGAACGAGTTCGAACTCTCTGGATGTCTACATCGGCTACCTACGACGGAAGATGGAGGAAGGCGACGAGCCGAGGCTCATCAGCACCGTGCGCGGCGTCGGTTACGTGATTCGCAAGCCATGAAACTGAGAGCAAGACTCACGATGCTGGTTACCGGCGCGGTGGCACTTGCCGTGATTCTCGTTTCTGCTTCGGCGTTTTTTCTGGCTCGCGCGCAAATGCGTTCGGTGATCGACGAGTCGCTCCTGGAACGTATCGCGTTCGCCGCCCGAGTCGAGAATGCCAGCGGGATGATGCGCCGTGTAGGTCCGCTGCTGCTCGCCGGCGCTGCGGGTGATCTCTTCCGACTGGATCAATACGTGCAGGTGGTCTTCGCCGATGGGTCGATCGAGACTCCTATCGGTCAGGAGCTCATACTGCCGGTTACCGATCATGACGTGGCGATCGCCGCGGGTGCCGAGCACGGGATCATTCGCGACGTCTACGTCGACGACCTGCACCTCAGGATGGTGACCGGCCCGGCCGGCAGGGGCCAGGCGGTCCAGTACGCGCGCCCGCTCACCGAGATCGACCAGACACTCGCCAAACTCGCATTGGTGCTGGGCCTCGTTGGTCTCGGCGGTGTTGCGATCGCGGCCGCCCTTGGGATGATCGTCTCACGCAGCAGCCTCGCGCCGGTGATCGCACTCACGGCGACTGCGGAGCATGTCGCGGAAACGCAGGACCTCGAGGCACGGATCGACGTCGATCGCGACGACGAGATCGGTCGTCTTGCAGCGTCCTTCAACACGATGCTGGAGGCATTGGAGGCCTCGCGTGAGCAGCAGCGCAGGCTGGTTGCCGACGCCTCACACGAACTGCGAACACCTCTCACGAGCCTGCGCACCAACATCGAGTTCCTTGCCCGGGCCAAGGGGATGGGTGACGAAGACCGGTTGGCTCTCATGGACGACGTGTCCTTCGAGATGCGTGAGTTGAGCAGCCTGGTCGGGGAAATGGTCGAGCTCGCGACCGATCCGAAAGCAGGCGATGAGCCACTGGAGGGTGTCGACCTCACCGAGACGGTCCACGAGGTTGTCGGGCGGGCACAGCGGAGAACCGGAAGGACGATTGAGGTTTCGGGTGATGCCGGACAGATCGAGGGGCGTCCCAATTCGCTCCAACGTGCCATGTCGAACCTGATCGACAACGCCCACAAGTGGAGCCCTCCGGAGGCGCCGATAACGATCACCCTCTCGCCGGGCAGAGTCGAGGTCGCGGATCGCGGGCCAGGGATTCCTGCCGAAGATCTGGCCCATGTCTTCGACCGTTTCTATCGGGCGACCGAAGCGAGGTCCCTTCCCGGATCCGGGCTTGGTCTGTCGATCGTCAAGGAGATCGTCGAGAACCACGGTGGCAGTGTGTTCGCGTTCAATCGGGGCGGTGCTGTCGTCGGGTTCGAGATCCCGATTCTCACCTGATTCTCACGTTCCTCTCAGGTTCCTCTCATGGCGGGGATGCATGCTGTACATGCAACTCGACAAAGAGTTCGTCTTCCCTCCCCAAAGACCCGGCCTTCGAGCCGGGTCTTTGCCTGGGTGAGACAGAGGAAGACCCGGAGACACTTCGGCAGTGAGCCGCCGCATGAGGACCAGCATGCGGATCTCCAGGTCCCGGTGGTCCGGTTGTTAGTCGCCACCTGAGGGAAGCGACATCGTGGCCGCTTCAGCGACCGGCCACCTCCAGAGTCCTGTCAAGACTGTTTACCAAGACCACCTCCTTTCTCTGGTGGCGTCATTCTGGCACAGAACGCCGCTCGATCTGCGGGGTTTTTTCGGCGGTGAGCCCCGGTTTGGGTCGAGGAGGGGGGAGATGGCTGGGCGGCTCCCTCTCTTCGTTGCTTCTCCTGATGGGGAACAGGCCGAGGCGAAGGGACGGAGCGTGAAGTGAGGCAGTGCTCGGAACATCCCGATCGCCTCGCCGGGTTCGGTACCGCCCCTCGATGGACGGGCCGGAGGGCTGCTCAGCGTTCACCGACGGTGACGTCGATCATGCCTTGCTGTCGACCTCGGACGACGGTCAGCTCGAGCACGTTCCCGGGCTCGGCAGCGACGATGGTCGCCTCGAGGCTCGACTCGTCTACCACGTTCTGACCATCCACCGCGATGATGATGTCGCCGACACGGAGGCCCGCGATGTCGGCCGGACCGGTTGGGAGCACGGTCGTGACGATCACACCTTCGTTCGTCGCCAATCCGAAGCGCTGTTGGTACTCGCTGTTGTTCGTGACGAATCCGATGCCGATGAATGCCTTGCCGAGACCCTCGAGGATGCGGTCGACATCAGGGAGTGCAGTTTCGATCGGTATTGCAAAACCGATGTTCTGGGCGTTGCCCGCGATCGCGGTGTTGATCCCGATCACCTCGCCGGCCTGGTTCAGCAGCGGCCCACCGGAGTTGCCGGGGTTGATTGCAGCGTCCGTTTGCAGGAGGCCGGTGAGCTGACCGGTTCGTGTCCGGATCGTGCGATCGACGGCGGAGAGAATGCCGACGGTCACCGTCGGCGAAGAGCTGTCCAGACCAAGAGCGTTGCCGATGGCAACCACCGGGTCACCGACGTCCATCGAGTCTGCTCTTCCCATCGGGAGGGGCTCGAGACCCTCTGCATCATCGACTCTGAGGATTGCCACGTCGTCCGCCGGGAAACCGCCGATCACCTTGGCGGTTCGTATTCGGGCATCCTCTCCAACGATCGTCACCTGGTCTGCCCCCGCGATGACGTGGAAGTTGGTGAGGATGTGACCCTCGTTGTCGATGACGATGCCGGTACCGGTACCCGACTCGCTCAGTTCCTGGCGGAGGAACATATCGAGGGTGGCTCTGCTCTGCGTCACCGTGACGATGCCGGATCGGACCGCGTCCACGAGATCCGAGACGTCGTAGAGGATCACTCCTTTCTGCGCGACGGCGGGCGGGGTGGCGGGAGCCGTGGCCGGTGGTGCGTCGATCGTGTCGAGACCTGCGCATGCCGACAGCACGATCGAGAACACTGCAACGGAGATTCGGCGCATGGCGGTGAGTGTACGTGCTCGTGGCGGGTGTCCTGGAGGTAGGGACGTTCGGCCCTTTCACAGAGGACCTTCGGGTGGATTCCAGGTACCCCCGGGGACGTTAGCAACGACATGGTGAGGCTCGTAAGGCCCGAGGTGTGTCCGGAGCCGGAATACGAGCTGCTTCACCCTGTCTGGTCTCGCCACGTGGATCCGGATCCTGTGGCGGTCGATGCGTTGGTCCCCGAGTTGAACGACAACCCGGCCAGGACCGTCGTGGCGCCGATGAGCGGCGACGAGACCGCTGCAACCGAGGCGTGGAAGGTGCACGTCGCCGACGAGGTGCCGGATGTGTGCATCCACGAAGATGGCATCAACGAATGGCCGGAGACGCTCGGTGGATGAGAAGCACAAGAGGCACACAGGCCGTGGGTGACGATCGACTCCGCCTTGTCTTCGCGTGCGCGCTTGCTGACGCATACCCGGCGGCGAAACCGGATCCCGAAGGGTACGAGCTGGAGTTCGCGTCCAAGGTGAAGCCGGCAGCGAAGGCCGGCCCATCCGCCGGCGGCTGCGGCTGACGTTCCCTCGTGTCCTCGATCGCTCGTGCCGTTTCGGATGAGGGGACGGGCCTCTGGAAGACCGACGGTCGACGGCTGACGGGTAGCGACTACATTGGCGGCCGTGGAGAGCGCATTCCCTTTCCCCGAGGCGAACAAGCCGCTGGTCATCGGTATCGCGGGCGGCTCCGGATCGGGCAAGACGACGATCGCCTCCGCCGTCGTGGCGGACGTGGGGGTCGGGGAAGTCGCCGTCCTCGAGCACGACTCGTACTACCGGCACTTCGAGGGACTCAGCTTCGAGGAGCGGTCCAGGATCAACTACGACCACCCCGGTTCACTCGAGACCGAGCTGCTGGTCCGGCATCTCGAGATGTTGCTCGACGGCCATTCGGTCGAGAAGCCTGTCTACGACTTCACGACGCATCTGCGGTCCTCCGAGACGGTCACCGTCGAACCGGCCCCGGTGATCGTCGTGGACGGCATCCTGGTTCTCGCCGATTCTCAGCTTCGTGCCCTTCTGGATCTCAAGGTGTTCGTCGACACCGACCCCGATCTGAGGGTGCTGCGACGCTTGCAGCGAGACATCGAAGAGCGCGGCAGGACGATGCGCTCGGTGATCGAGCAATACTTGGCCACGGTTCGACCGATGCACCTGCAGTTCGTCGAGCCGTCGAAGGTCCACGCGGACCTGATCATCCCGGAGGGGTACAACCGTGGTGCGGTCGCCGCCGTTCTGGGGCTGGTTCGGCAACGTCTCGACGGTGGCCCGGACGCCGGGTCCGTATAATCGCTCGGATGACACATCCAACAGTCGGAGTTCTCGGTGTCGGCGCAATGGGCGAGGCACTCGTCGTCGGCCTCCTGCATGCCTCCTGGGAGCCGGACGAATTGGCACTCGGCGTACGGCGAGAAGAGCAGCGTGAGGAACTGGCCGCTCGATACGGGTGTCCGGTCAGTCTCGACCCGGCTACCGTGATCACCGGTCGTGACGTGATCGTCGTCGCGGTGAAGCCTCGTTCGGTTCCACGGTTGCTCTCGGCAATCGCCGGTACGGTGACCGTGGAGCAAACCGTGGTGTCTCTCGCAGCCGGCGTCGCGACGGGTCTCTACGAGGATGCGCTCGGTGACGTACCGGTCGTGCGGGCGATGCCGAACACTCCGGCGCTCGTCGACGAGGGTATCACCGGGATTGCGCCGGGTCGCTTTGCAGGCGAGCGCTCGATGCGGCACGCCGACATCGTGCTTCAGGCAGTTGGCGGCGTGATCCAGATGGAGGAGCAGCACCTGGACGCCGTTACCGCGGTATCCGGTACGGGTCCCGCCTACGCGTTCCTTCTTGCCGAGGCGCTCACGGAAGCAGCCGTCAGAGAGGGACTCTCCCGAAGTGTGGCCCAGCGCCTCGTCAATCAGACCATCAAGGGTGCCGGCGCACTCCTCGTGGAGACGGGCAAAGGACCGTTCGAACTGCGCGCGCAGGTGACATCGCCCGGTGGCACGACCGCCGCTGCGATGCACGTCCTGGAGGGACGGGGATTCCGGGCGTTGGTGGAGGACGCGGTCGCGGCAGCGGCGAACCGGTCACGGGAGCTGGGTGAGGCGGCTCGGCAGGAGGAGACGTAGGCGGTGTCGACACTCTTTCGCAAAGGTCTGCTGACGGTGACCGATCAGAAGCTGGTCCAGAAGTTGTTCACCGAGTACCAGGCCGGGCGTTCCGTCGCCACTCGGTTCGTCGCCGGCGAGAGTCTCGACGACGCAGTGGCTGTTGCCCGCCGGCTCAACGAGTCCGGCGCCATGGTCTCCCTCGACCATCTGGGCGAGGATGTGCACGACGCGGCATCGGCCAAGGCGGCAAAGGAGGACTACCTCGCCATTCTCGACCGGATCGCGTCAGAGGGTCTCGACGCCAACATCTCCATCAAACTGACGCAACTCGCAATGGCGTTCGATGAGGAGCAGACCCGGGAGGCACTCGAGGAGCTCGCCACCAAGGCGGCCGAGGTGGGAACGTCGGTGACGATCGACATGGAGGAGTCCGCCTGGACCGGCACCACGATCGATCTGTATGAGACGGTGCAGCGCAGTCACGGGAACCTGGGCATTGCCGTCCAGGCCTATCTGCACCGCACCGCAAGCGACCTCGAGCGGTTGATTCCGCTTGGTGGCCATATCAGGTTGTGCAAAGGCGCCTATGCCGAACCGGCCGACATCGCCTACCAGTCCAAGGGAGAGGTCGACGAGTCGTACGACCGGCTGTTGGAGACCCTGATGGCTGCCGAAGCAACCAAGCCCGCGGTCGCGACCCACGACGAACGTCTGATCGAACGCGCCTATGTACTCGCCGGATCGAGAGAGGGACCGTTCGAGTTCCAGATGCTCTACGGGATCAGAGAGGACCTTCAGCACGAGATCGTGGCGAAGGGATATGCGCTGCGCGTGTACGTGCCGTACGGATCCCAGTGGTATCCCTACCTGACCCGGCGACTTGCGGAGCGTCCCGCCAACCTCTGGTTCTTCGCGAGGGCACTGGTCGGCAGGTAACTCCCTGAACCCTGGGCTCGTAGGTGCGCTGGGCGCACCTACGAGCCCAGGGTTCGCAGCGAAGGGTTAGTCGTCGAGCCTTCCGAGTAGGTCGTCGAACAGTCCTGCCTCGTCGTGGAGTGGACGGACGGCACCGGCGCCATGGCGACACCAGGTGCAGAGAATCCGTCCGTCGGCGCCAACCTTGGACACCGTCGGGGTCTCACAGCTTTCGCAGGCGGCCAGGGCTCCGGCCACGAGCGTTCTGACGTTGTTCAACCCTTCGATGCGGTCGCCGAAGCTCACCGCCGAGTCCGGACAGGCCACGGCGCAGATCCCACAGTCGAGGCACGACGCCGGCAGAAACGAAATGGCGAAGTCCTCATCTCCCGGTGGCATCATCAGCGCATCGGTGGGACAGAACTGCACGCACGCTCCACACGCGGTGCAGGCATCCGGATCGATACGGACATCGGCGAAAGGAACCTGCCCCGTTTCCATCTCGTCGACCATGGGAAGGTGGGCGAGTAGCCGGGCGCGCGACGACGGGACGCTGCCGACGGGGTCCCGGTCGGCCAATTCGGCTGCCCGGTCACGGACCAAACCGAAGAGTGCTCGTCGAGTGAAATGCGGGTGGGCTCCGTCGATGATCTCTCGAACACCGGAGGTCCCTGCCGTTTCCGAGGCGAGGAGGATGGCCTTGGGGTTTCCGAGAAGGGCATTCACCGAATCGGCCGTTGTGGTGATGACCGTATGTGCCGAGCCGATGGGGCACTCCTCACAGAGGGTGTCGTCCAGCACGATCGGTCGGTTCCCTTGGTCGGACAGTTTCAGGAGGTCGCCCATATCGAGGCTGCCCAGGCAGCTGCGGTGGGTGACGACGGTGGCTGTCGGGACGGGGGCCTCTCGTGGGTTGGTGCGGCGAACGCACACGACGCCGAGCTCGTCCGGTGCGTAGAGCGAGACCGCTCGGAGGAGCGTAGGTTCGGTACGGTCTTCTTCTCCGAAGACGTCCGTGGGACAGACCGCGACACAGACACCGCAGGCAACACATGTTTCGGTGTCGAGGATCGGTGCCGGATGCTCCAAGCTGATCGCATCGACCGGACAAGCATCCGCGCACAGTCGACAGCCTGCGCGCCGATGGACGAGGTTGAGGCATCGGTCGAGGTCTGACGATGGGACGTGTTCGCCGATCACCCGTGGCCTCCAGACACGATCATGGGTCCGACGGGACCCATGATCGCTGCCTGGGAAGGACAGTGCAATGTGACCGAAGCCGCTACACCTTCTCGACCCTCACCTTCGTGTCGTAGAAGCTGGCGCTGCCACCGATCGGATCGGTGAGGCAGACATCGCCGACCACCGGGTCGATTCGCATTGCCGGGTTCGGCACCGTACCGGACGCTCGGGCCGGGTCGCCCTTGATCGTGAGACCGTCGATGACGACGTCGTTGGAGCCATACGCCCAGTGGCCTCGCCACGAAAGTGCGATGGTGCCGGGGCGCATCCCCTCCATCACATCCACTTCGGCTTCGACGGCGTAGGTACGGCCATCACGGAGATCGAAGGCTCCGGTCGGGAGGCTTGCCGACACGATGCGGGCACGGTCGCCCGACTTGAGCCCTCGTGCGGCCGCGTCCCTCGTGTTCATCTGGATGTGGTTCCTGGGGGATACCGCCTTCTGAAGCCAGGCGGATCCTCGGCTACGGCTCTGACCTTCCCAGATCTCCTTGAAGGTGATGAGCGCAAGGTCGAATGCTCCGTCGTCGATCTCGTTGCCGGCGGCATCCTTGACCGGCTGCCACTTCGGCAGACCGTCGAACCGTTTGCCGGTCATGCTGTCCTTCACTTTGGACACATTCTCGATGAACAGGTTCCACCGGCCGTTCCACTGGTGGGTGAGCCATTCGGTGTCCTTGTACAGCTTGTCGCTGGGCTCGAATCGCCCGCCGCGGTTGAGCAGGTACACGACACTGGGCCAGAGCTTCGCCGGTACGGCGCGCATCCACACGTCCTCGTCGAAGACAGTCTTCGGGAGGTGGCGCCTCGCTTGCCGAAAGATGCGGAACTCCTCGCTGTCCGCCTCCGGCAGCGTTTCGGAGCCGTCCTCCTTGTCCCCGAACGCCAGGTTGGCGAAGAACGCCAGAAAGTACTGTTCCGGACGGTCCAGCGGGTAACCGGATCCGAGCCCGTCCTTTCCGAACCCTGCCAGGCCGAGTTTCTTGCCGACGGCGATCAAGAACGCGTCGAACGAGATCGGCATCCGCTCGCCATCGACTTCGATGATCTCGGTCAGTGGGGCCATCGTGGGTTGGCGCACCTTGCTCATCTTCGTCAGGATCGTGGGTGACGTGTGTGGCGTCCCCCAGCGCTCCATGTAGGTGAGGTCCGGCACGATGTAGTCGGCGTACATGGAAGTCTCGCCGACGACGATGTCGCACGCGATGAAGAGCGGGATCTTGGCGGGATCTCGCAGCAGATCGATCTGGGCTTGTCCTGCCGGAGAGGAGAGGACCACAGTCCCCATGTTGGTGAGAACCACCTTGGCCGTGTACGGATATCCTGCCGCGGCGCTGGGGATGACGTGCTGGTAGACGTCGTTCGTGAACGGGTACCACGGTCGCTTGGCCGGGAACCCGTCGAACAGCGTCGTCTTGTCGTAGGTCGCCTGTTGGCGGTTGATGTGGATGCCCCACTTCTTCAGACCGCCGGGGGCCGCGGCAACGACACTCTTCGGGAAGGGCGCCCCGGGCTTGGAACCGTCCTCGTGCCAGTGGCCGCCACCTGCGGTGAGTCCGCCGCGATGGTTCACGTTGCCGATCAGCACATTGAGGGTGATGATCGCCTGACCGTTGTGGTAGCCGTTGGTGTGCTGCACCGGGCCCCGATACATGTCGGTGGCGGCACGCTTTCCATGACTCGTGAACTCGTCGGCCAGGTCGGCGATGTCCCGCTCACGTATGCCGCAGATGTCTGCGTACTCGGCGAGTGTCCTCTCATTCGCTCGATCTGTCAGCAACTGAAACGCCGGCTTGACCGCGATACCGTTGACGGTGAACTCGCCTTGCAGGACACCGGCCGGTGCAGCGTCGGCAAGTGCCGGACCACCGTCGGTCATAACGACACGAGCTCCCGCCACCGGCTCGCCGTTCTTGTCGGTGGGAGGCTCGAGTCCGGCGTCTTCCGCCGTGAGGAACACCATGTCGTCGATCCGGACCAGATGGGTGGCGTCGGAGTAGGTGACTTCGCCGTTCGTCTTTGCCGCATCCATACTCGGTGCGGACAGGTAGGCGGAGTCGTAACGCCCACTCTCGATGATCCAGCGGATCATGCCCAGTGCCAGGGCGCCATCGGCACCCGGGTTCACCGGGACCCACTTCCAGGCTTTCGCCGCCGTCTTGCTGAGCCGCGGGTCGACGACGGCGAACTTGAACTTGTTCCTGATCAGTGAGTCGGTGACCTGTTCGGCCATCGGTGTCGGGCCGAAGTTCGCCTCGAACGCGCCGGTTCCGAAGAAGATGACGAACTCGGCCGAGAGGAGATCCGGCTTCAAGTGATCCTTGCCGCCCGTCATTTGCTTGAACGCGATGTGGTGGCTCTGCTCGCAGATCGTGGTGTGCAGGTAGTAGTTCACCGAGCCCATGCCGTCATACGTGAAGCGCTTGCTCAGCTCCTTGCGGCCGTGCTCCACGCGTCCACCCAAGAACACGAACTGGTTGTTCACCGGCCCCAGATCCGGATGGTCGGGATCGATGAGAAGATCGAGGTGGGCGGCGTGCTTCTTTTTGAACTCGTCGACCGTCATGTCTCCGGCAACGACGCTGCTCGTATCGGCGGCGAGTTCCTTGGCGAGCCCGGGATCCCGGAGCTTGTAGACGTCCTGGAGTCCATCGACAGGACCCTCTCCGAAGAGATCGCCGCCGCTGGTGACCTCATCGATGAACTGGTCCCATTCGATGGCCTGCCACTGCCCTTGGCCTCTCTGACCGACCCTCTTGAGTACTTTGCGGACCCGGTAGGGGTCATAGGCGATCTGCACCGACGATTGGCCCTTCGGGCAGAGCTTCGCATCGTCCTTGGCTGCCTCGGGTAGTGCGGTGTTCTCCCACAATGCAGGCAGCAGATTCATCGGGCTGTACGGGTTGCCGTCGACCTTCACGAGCACGCCGTCTTGGAGCTTTGCCTTGAGCGTGCAGGCCGTGTGGCAGCTCAGACACACCGAGTAGATGAGGTTTTCGGGGTTGTTCAGCGGATAGGCGACGCTTGCTGCGGCGGCTGTGGGTTCCACGATGTTCCCGGTGATTCGTGCCAACGCCGGAAGGGAGCCGGCCATGGCGATCGATCCGCCGACGAGGGCGCTCGTCTTGACGAAATCTCGTCGAGTTACCGACAACGTGCTGTCGCTTTGTTGGGTGTCGGCCTGGCGTTCATCGGCCATGTCAGACGACCTCCTTCTGACGGATGATTGGGAGTAGCTGATAACCGGCCAGGAACAGGAGTCCGGCCAGAGAAACCACCCAAACGAAGACGAGCCATTCGCCGAGGCTCGGGTAGTAGTTGAACGTCAGGCCGGGACCGGTGAAGGCCCGCTTGAGTCCGACGAGTTCTTCGACGTCGAGGCCGGGAAGGACGATGTTGAGTCGCACGGTGAGGAAGGTGGATGCGATGAGCGCACCTGCCCATCCGATCGCCGCCTTCGACCGGCTGCGGAAGGTCAAGAGCGCGACCGGCACAATGACGCCGAGCAGGACGTGAACGATCCAGAACGCCCACCAGTAGGGTCCGAACATGACCAGCCGGATGCTCTCGGTCATCGAGGGCACCGCCGATATGAGACCCGTGGAGTACTCGGCCCATTCGAGGAGAATGTCGAGAGCCAGGAGCCCAAGGACGATCTGCCCGAGGAAGATGACGGTGCTGCGGTGTGCTCGAGAACCTCGGTCGGGACCCCAGATGACGGTGAGGAACGTGAGGAGGGCGCCTCCTGACACCAGGGCTCCGACCAGGAACACGATCGGTGTGAGGCCGCCGTGCCAGAACGGTCGTGCACCGACCACACCGAAGAGTGCTCCGACACCTCCGTGGAAGGCGATGGCGAGGGGAACACCGATCGATCCGAGGATCTTGAGGATTCTGTGATCTCGCTCGACACTTTCGGTCGACCGGTCCTTGCGTCCAAACGTCAGGAAGCCACAGAGCTTGCCTCGAAGTCCTGGATCGCTCGCGCACGCGGCCAGGTCGGCCCGCATGGCGAACCAGAGTTCGACGAGTAGGAGGGCGAAGTAGCTGCTGTACAGCCACGCCATCCATCCCATCATCGACGTGAAGTGGGTGTGGGTGATCAGGCGGTATGCCCGCAGTGGATGTCCCAGGTCGAACCACACCAACAGCATCGCTCCGAAGAGTGTGATCAGAGCGGTGAAGAGTGCCAGTTTGCCGACTCCTTCGAGTCGTTTCACCCGAAACACGTAGACGAGTGTCGACAGCAGGAATGCTCCGGCAGACAGGCCGATGAGGTAGATGTAGGCGGCAACCCACAAGCCCCACGGTATGTAGCTGCCGTAGTTGGCCATCTGGTGGCCTTCGGTGATTCGTTGGACCACGCCGACGGTTCCCACGAGGAACCCTACGCCGGCGAGTGCCCAAGCGATGGTTTTCGATGTCTTGGTCACAGTCACACCTCCTCTCACACCAGGTAGTAGACCGACGGTTCTGTCCCCATCTCTTCCTTGAGCCGGATCGCGTTCGGCTGTGCGACCATCTTGGCGACAAGGGAATTCGGATCGTTGATGTCGCCGAAGTAGTTCGCGGCGCCGATGCACGTCGTCACGCAGGCGGGCAGCAGCCCTTGTTCCAGCCGGTGGAGGCAGAAGGTGCACTTTCGTGCGTTGCCTTCGGGCGACCCACCGTCGCGCGGCCATTCCTTGCCATACTCGAAGTTCGGCAGCAGCTCGTACTCCATCTGCTGGGGGGAGCCCTCGGTGTACGTGCGGCCGGTATCGAAGGTCCTTGCGGAGTAGGGGCAGGCGGTGATGCAGTACCGGCATCCGATGCACTGGTCGTAGTCGATCTCGGTGATGCCGTCGTCGCGTTTCCAGGTCGCGCCGACCGGGCATACTTCGACGCATGGTGGTTCTTGGCACTGCATGCACGGCCGCGGCATGAACCGTCGGGTCACGTTGGGGAACGTGCCGAGCTCCGTATCCAACACCGGGCGGTAGACGACACCCGGCGGAAGCTTGTTCTCGGCGACGCAGCTGACGGTGCACGCGTGGCAGCCGACACACTTTCGCAGGTCGATCACCATCACCCAGTGGCGTTGATCGACCGGCTTCTGGAGCGCCCGTTCGATGTCCGTTCGCATTCGGACGAGCACACTCTCATGTTGGAGCAAGTCAGGCATGCAACATCCTCCTCTCGCATGACCCGGAGGTATTGCATCATCGAGCGCCGGCGGCTGCTAGCGGGAGAATCCCTGGTTCGTGTCCGTGAGGTCCTGCATGTCGCGAGGCCCGATGTCGGGGAGATCCCCTACACGCCGGAGGACGCAGCTGCCGAGGTTTGACCGGAAATCACCGGGCGCGATGGGATTCGCCGCGTGGGTTCGAAGTTCCCCATGAGACGACGGGCAGTCGATATCACGGCCGCATGGGCCGTGTGGCCGAGAGAAGCGAACGACGCTCGGCGGAGCGGCGCCCAGGAGTCGTCTACTGAAGCACCTCGAGTTCCAGGGCGAGCCGCACGAGGGATGCTCGGCTGTGGAGGTCGAGTTTGCGCATCATGCGCGCTTTGTACGTCTCGACGGTCTTGACGCTGAGGTACAGCATGTCGGCGATCTCGGTGTTCGAGTGACCGAGTGCCGTAAGTTCGAAGATCTCGGCCTCTCGCTCGCTGAGTGAGTCGTAGCGTTCGTGCTTCTGGTCGGTCGGTTCCTGTGGGGTATCGAGGGTGTCTTCGAGCAAGAGCTTGGTGTGGCGGGGGCTGACGTACACACCTCCCTCGTGGACGGCTCGGATAGCGGTGAGCAGCTCCTCTGCGGCGGATTGTTTGAGCAGAAAACCTGCGCCGCCGGATTCGAGAATCGTCCGCAGGTATCCGGGATCGTCGTACATGGTGAGGACCAGCACCTTGCAGTCGGGAGCCCGTTCACGGATCATCGGAAGCGCTTCGAGGCCGCTGCATACGGGCATGTTGATGTCCATCACGACGACGTCGGGGTTGAGGTCGGCGACGAGATTCACGCACATCGATCCGTCGCCGGCTTCTCCGACGACCTCCAGGTCGGCTTCCGCGCTGAGAAGTGATTTCAGTCCGGCACGGAGTACGGCATGGTCGTCGGCGAGGACGATGCGAATCGGATTCACGTGGGTACCTCGATGTATACGGAGGTTCCGCCGCTGCCACTTTCGAATCGCACCCGCCCACCGAGGAGGTCGGCGCGTTCGCTGATGCTGTGGATGCCGACACTCTTGCCTGAGCGTCGCATTGCGTTTACATCGAAACCGACTCCGTCGTCCTCGATGATCGCCTGGACCAAGCCGTTCCTTTGCGTGACAAGGACACTGATCGTTCTTCCGTGGCTGTGGCGGGCTGCGTTGGTCATGCCTTCCTGCACCATACGGTACAGCGCGATTTCCACCGTCGACTGAAGACGGGTGGTGAGATCGAAATGGGTGTCCACCGAGAACTCGGGATATGTGCTCCTGAAGTCGGCGGCGTAGTTGCGCAATGCCTCGGCGAGCCCAAGATCGTCGAGAACGCTCGGACGCAGGTCGCGTCCGAGCTGGCGCACCGTCTGAAGAGTCTCATCGGTGATCGCACGCAACTCGGAGGCTCTGGCATTGGCATCTTCGGTGCCATTGGCCAGTGCCAGGGCGGAGATCCCCAGAGTCAGGGAGTTGAGGGCCTGGCCCACGTCATCGTGGAGTTCACGAGCGATCCTCTTTCGCTCTTCTTCCTGGGCGGTGATGAGCTGTTCGAGCAGGCGCGTCCTGGCCGCTTCCTTCTCATCGATGGTTGCCTGGCTTTGCTGGAGGTCATTGACCATGTGGTTGAATGCATCTGCCAGCACGCCGATCTCGTCTTTCGCCCAGCGCCGGGCGCGCGCCGCGAGATCTCCCGACCCGACCTTCCTGGTGGTCTGCACCAGATCGAGGATCGGGCGGGTGAGGATCCAGGTGAGGAAGATGGCGGCAGCGATACCGACGAGGGCGACGACCAACGTCGTGAGCAACATCTGGCCGGTTATCGCATTGATCACATTCTGCAGCCTCGTTTCTGAGAGCCCCACCCGGGCCGTGCCGGCGCGACCGTCGAAAATGGGCGCAGAGAACTCATGTATGGTGCCTTCACTGCTCTCGTAGATGCTCTCGCCGTCGGCGTCGTGATGGATATCGAAGAGCTGGGTGGGGAATCCGTCGACTCCGAACGTGTGGGCTACGACGTTGCCGCTCGGATCGACGACGTAGGCATAGAGGGCGTCTGGGTGGTGGGCGACCGTATCGGCGAGGAGATCGTGCAGTGAGAGCGTGTCGTCCAGGAGGAGCGGATCGACGCTACGACCCGCGATGTCACTGGCCATGGATCGGCCCCGGCTGTCCAGTTCACCGATCAGAACTTGGCGGAGGACCGCTCTCACCTGCCAGGTGATGCCGAGGCCGAGGACGGTGGTGAGGGCAAGGACGATGCCCAGAATCTTGGTTCTGACGCTGACGGCACCCAGCAGTTGTTTCGTTTGACCTGCATACCGTTCGAGCCCTGACGGGTCGGCCGTGCGGGTGGTCATGGGGTCTGCTCGACCGCGTCGATGACTTCGCGTACGCCGTCGTACGCGCTGTCGGCGATAGGGACGAATCCGTCGATGCCCAACGCGGCCAGGACCGTCACACCCGCCGGATCCGTCGAGATCGAGAGAAGAAGGTCCCTGAGCTCGGCTGCCTGGCGTGGTGAGACATCCGGAGAGACGACCACGGGTGGGATGGTGAATGCAGGCGATCGGTCGATTACTTTGATCTGCGAGGCAAGGTTCGGATCTCTCCTCAGCGCGTAGTCGAGGACGAGACTGTCGACTCCGGCCGCATCGGCGACTCCGGCCGCCACGGCTTTGATGGCCCGATCGTGACTGTAGGTGAAGAATGTCCGGGCGAAGAACGTCTCCGGTGTCTCTCCGAGTTGTTCGACGAGGTAGGTGGGATAGATACGTCCCGTCGTGCTGATCGGATCGGTGAAGGCAAAGACGACTCCGCGCAGATCGCTCATGTCTTTAGCCGTGCTGTCGTAGGGAACGATGAGTTCGGAGTAGTAGACGGTCCGGTCCTCGATCTCGGGTGCAACGAGGAGACGGAGGCCGAACTGATCGTGACCGGCAACGTAGGCGCTGGTGCACACGAATCCGACGTCGACCTCGCCGGACTTGAGAAGATCGTTGATTTCCTGATAGGTTCGGCGTTGGACGATCTCGACCGGACGTTCCAGTTTGGAACTGAGGTAGTCGGCGAGGGCGCCGTAGTTCTCGATGTTGCCTTCCGGTGACAGGATGGCGGCGACGGCGATGCGCAGAGGCTTCACCTGCCCGCCGCCGGCGGGAGGTATGGGCTGTCGTTGCGCGAAGTCGACGAATGGAAGTTGGCTCGCTCCGGGTGTGGCGCACGCCGCAAGGAGGATGGAAAGGATCGTGACCAGGGCGATCCGGACCTTCATCGTCTGTCTCCCACGTAGTGCTGCAAGAACCCGGCCAGTCCTACGACGTCGTCGAGGTCGAATTGGGGTACCGGCAGGTCCCAGGGTTGGTCGGTGACGAGGGCGAGCATCTCGGTGACGTCGCATAGGAGTTCGTCACTGCGCTCGGACCGATGCACTTCGATCTTTGGGTATGTCCCTCGCTTGTAGCCTTCGGTCAGGACGAGGTCCATGCCGGCGAAGTTCTGGGCGATCACCGCATCGAGGTCACCTGATCCGTTTTCCCGGCGGAATACTGCAACTTGAACGGGGCTCGCACCAACGACCACGTCGGCGCCTGCCTCGGCGAGCCGGTAGGTGTCCTTGCCGGGGACGTCGAACGACGACAGGTGGCTGTGATGTTTCAGGACGCCCACGGCGAGGCCGTGTCCCTTCAGTTCGGGCAGGAGCTTCTCCAGGAGAGTGGTCTTGCCGGTCCCGGACTTGGCGACGATCGAGACGACCGGCGGCTTGAAAGTGCGAAAGGGACCATTTGTGGCATGGCCACGTTGTGGGGTCACCACGGTGCGTTCAGGCGTCGTTGGCATGGACCAGAGATCCCCCTCTCGAGATCATCGTCACGATGGTACACGTGAAGAAAGGGTGGAGAAGACGGGGTCTCGGGGGTTGTCACGCACCGAGGTAGGACATCTCGGCTATTGGCAGGTCGCCGGTCGCTCCTGTGCAAAGTTCCGAGTGGCGGTTGCTGCGGCCTTGCGGACACTGCGATGAAGTCTGCAGTGCCATCGGGCGCAACTGGTCGAGGGTTGAGGAGCCCGAGAGCGATCGGGGCGAGTGCTACGGCGATACGGTCTCGTATTCATCCTGCGTCATGATGTGAGACACGTGATCACCCGAGCAAAACGAGCTTGTGGCCAACCTGCACAGCCGTCGATCTACGCATCGGCACCATTCGGCAGGCCCTTGCCGATCAAGGAGATTGCCTGTCTCATGCTCTCTTCGGTTTGGCGATACGCTGGAAGACCGTGGCGGTCACCGCGGCGAGTACGACGAGCCAGGCCAGGCCGAGCAGAAGTGCGCCGAGCTGGTCGAAGGTGGTGGTGAATGCCGCGTCGACGATGACTTGGGAGGCACCCCGGCCGGGGAGTACGAGGCCCCAACTCGGAGGGGCTGCCGAGAACATGATGTTCTGAGCCATTCCGACATCGATGAACGGCACCAAGAACATCACATAGAGTCCGCCGAGGCGTCCAAACAAGACACCGACGAGAACACCGATCATGCCGTAGGTGATGGCGATCAACCCGCTCCCCACTGCGAACCAGCCCCAATCCTTGGGAGTGAAGTCGAGAGCTGTGACACCGAGCGCCACTGCCGTGGCCAGCAACGCTGCAACCACGATCGTGCCGAGCCTGGAGGAAAGGATCTCGCGGGGGCGAAATCCTGCGATGGCGAGGCGAGAATCGGCCTCGAGCGATCCCTGGACGACGAACAGGCCTGAGAGCCCGGCGAGAAACGCGAGGGTGATTGGCACCATGATGGCGCCGTGAACGTCGGCCAAGGAAAGGGTCTTCACCACTTTGATGCCGTTTTCGGTGAGCTCGACCGGTGTCGGGTCACCCGGCGTGACGTAGAAGCTGAGTGAGATGAACAGGACCGGGAGCACGATCAGCAGCACCCACATGGCGACGTTGCGGCGATAGTCGCGTTGACCGAAGCGAAACCCTGCTCGGAGACGGTTCCAGCTCGCCCGTACAGGGCCCGCTGCACGCCTGATTCCTCGTGTCGAAGTGGCAGCGATGAACACCGCCGCGGCGACACCGAGAGCACCAAAGGTCCATAAGAGGGCCCAACCGAGGTTACCGATGGAGCCCGAATGTCCCGAGGGGGTATCGAGCATCACCAGCGTGATGAAGTGCGACGGGAACAGCCGGGTGATCCAGATGTCGCTGTCGGACATTGCGGGGCCGAGGAACACGTCGAACATCCAGATGAAGATCACGATCAGCGATCCGTTGATATCGCTGCGAACCAGGGAACCGATGGCGACGCCGATTCCCAGATAGAGGATGGAGAACATGACCACTCCGGCGATGGTTCGACCCGGGTTGGTGAGACCGGTCCTCAACGCGAGCGCGGCTATCGACGCTCCTGCGGCGAGCAGAGCGAGGGCGAGCCCGGAGGCAAGCCGGCCTGCCACGATGCGGCGGGCGCCCATCCCGGCGGCGGCGAGACGACGGTCCGCGTCGCGAGAGCCGAGCACATGGAAGAACCCGGCCACTCCGGCAATGAATGCCGCAGCCCATCCTGCGGTAGGTGCGACGAGGTTGCTGGGATCTCCGGCGAAACCCAGGGCCTCGGCGAAATCGGCGATGGTTCCCGCAGTGAGAATGACGAAGATGAGGGGCACGAGTACGAGCAGGACCAGGTTGATGGGGCGGCGGGCGTATTCCGCGAGGTATCGTCCTGTGAGTCGTGTTGTGACCGTCATTGAACCGTCTTCCCGTCACTCAGATGCACGATGCGGTCGAAGCGGTCCTCGTCTGCAACGAAATGGCTGATGATGAGTACCGCCCGACCGGCGTCGCGACGTTCACCCGTCAGCTCCCAGAACCGCACGTAGGTGTCCCAGTCGAAGCCCGAGTACGGCTCGTCGAGCAGCAGGACGTCGGGATCGTGCAGCAGTGCCAAACCGAGATTGAGCTTGGCCTTCGTCCCGCCGGACAGTTCCTCGACCCGCATGTCGTGGTAGTCGGCGAAACTGAAGACGTCGTAGATGTCTTCACGATTCCTCTTGATCGTGCCACGATCGAGGCCGTATGCCTCGCCGAAGAGCTCGAAGTGTTCGTCAGGGTTGAGTCGCTCATACAGAAGCGGCTCCTGTGGGCAGTACCCGAAACTCCCGCGGATGTTCACACGCCCACCGTCGCCGTCCAGCGCGCCGACGACGATCTTCATCAGCGTCGACTTGCCGGATCCGTTCTCACCGACCAGTCCCACGACCTCGCCGGCCCTGACGGTGAGGTTCGCATCGGTGAGGACCTGGTTCTCGGTCCGGCGCCAGCGGCGCCGGTAGGCCTTGGAGATGTGCTCGGCTTTCAACAGGACACTTGGTTCCATGGGTATGGTTGGTGCGCCGCCGGCACCGGATCGTGGGTCGGTCTGTTGCTCGGTTTGCCGGGTCATGTGTTCGCTTCCTTACCGGTCTAGTGGGTCACCTTGCTTGGTGGCGTGGAATCTGAGGCCGTCTACCATCACTCTTCTCCTGGTGGTCGAGGGTCTCCATCGTGGAGCCAGAACCTGCAATAACACGAAGGTACACCTTCCGGTCGAATGGAATGTCAACAACATTTCTGGCTCATGTGACCGGTCCTTGGGTGACCGAGTGGCGATTCGCGATTGCATTCCCCTTCCCTATCCTGCGCCTCGGGCTTGTGAAGGTCGAGGGCGACGGGAGGAGAAGCGCGTGCGGTCGGCAATGTCATGGGCTGGGCTGTTGGGACCGGTGAAGGCTGTCGTCGAGGGCGTTGCGGGAAGCACTGCCCGGGTTACGACCAGGGCGAGGTCCGTCGACTCGCCAAGGTCCGCAAAGAAACGTTCGCCACACCGCCCACATCCGCACCTGCAACGCCGTGGACCAACGGGATGATCGAACGGTTCTGTCGAGTGGTCGAGTGCGAGCGCTCGAACCGCAGCGAGATCGCAGACCGTCTCGCCCTCGCCGCCGAAGCAGGGAACCGCCGGCCGATCCACAACTCCATCAGACCCCGCGAGACCATCGCAATGCCCCAACCCCTCGAACGCTGCAGACAGACCCCACGGCCAAACCCTCCGGACCGCGAATCTGTCTCGAATCCTCGACACCGGACGGAGTCTCGGGGGTTGTCACCCTCCGAGGTATGACATCTCGGCTCTTGGCAGGTCGCCGGTTGCCACTGTGCGAAGTTCCGAGTAGCGGTCGCTGCGGTCTCTCCAGACACTTGCGATGAAGTCCGCGACGTCACCCCCGGTGCGCAGCAGTTTGCGGAGATCGCGACCTCTGTTCGAGAAGAGGCATGTGAAGAGCTTCCCGTCCGCCGAGAGGCGGAGCCGGGTGCAGTCGCCGCAGAAGGGCCGGGTCACCGACGCGATGACCCCGACCTCGCCGGCACCGTCCTTGTAGCGGTAGCGTCGAGCGACCTCACCGCGGTAGGCGGGGTTGATCGGTTCGAGGGGGAACTCGGCGGCGATCATCGCGAGGATCTCGGAGGCGGGGACGACCTCGTTGAGGCGCCAGCCGTTCGTGGTCCCGACGTCGAGGTACTCGATGAATCGCACGATGTGTCCCGTGTGACGGAACTGGCGGGCCATGTCGACGACGGTCTGATCGTTGACGCCTCTGCGGACCACCGCATTGACCTTGAGCGGAGTGAGGCCGGCAGCGGAGGCCGCCTCGATTCCCTCGAGTACCCGGTCGACAGGGAAGTCCACGTCGTTCATGTGTCGGAACACGTCGTCGTCGACGGAATCGAGGCTCACCGAGACCCGGTCGAGGCCGGCGGCGGCGAGCGTCTCGGCATTGTGCGCGAGCAGCGATCCGTTCGTTGTCAGCGTGAGTTCGATGTCGCCGATGGCGGCTACGCGGGCGACGAGGTCTGGGAAGTCGCGTCGGAGCAGCGGTTCGCCGCCGGTGAAGCGGATCTTGCGGATACCGAGACCGTACGCGGCCGAGGCCACCTGCTCGATCTCCTCGAAGGTCAAGAGTTGGTCACGCGGGAGAAACTCCCACTCCCGGCCGAACACTTCTTTCGGCATGCAGTAGACGCACCGGAAGTTGCACCGGTCTGTCACCGAGATGCGCAGATCCCTCAGGGGTCGGCCATGTGTATCGAGAGTGGCCATGTGCTCAGGCAATCTACACAGGTTTGAGCCCTGCTCCCGTGTGGGGATGCCGAGGCAATCGGGATGTTCCCGCTGCTCGACACGCCCGGAGGGCGGGCGACATGGGGCATACGTCCCGAAGACAGAGTCCCCTAGCCGGCTTCGAGTACCTCGTCGATCCATCCGAGGGCGGCGACCGCGGCCGGGAACCCGACCGTTGTGATCGCGCCGAGCGCAACCTGGCGAATCTCCTGCGGGGATGATCCGGCCTGGAGGGATTTGCGGACATTGGAACGGACGGCACCTTCGGCAAGAGCTCCGATGGCGATCCCGAGTTTGACGAGTCGTGCGGCGCGGGCGTCGAGGGGGCCGGCGGCGTCGACGGCGCCGGCAAGGCGATCCAGTGCGTCACTCACCTCGGGGTATGCCTGGCGGAAATCGAGATGCGCGCGCGGCAGATAATCGGACATGTTCCTCCTTCTCGCAGCAGCTTACCGGAAGCGCAGCGAGCGTCTCAGGACGATTCGGTCGTTCTCCTCGGAAGGGGGAGCGTATCCGTCTCGTTAGGATGGAAGGGATCGCCGCAAGGACTTCGTGACGTGGGACCGACCGACATCGGGTTGTTGATTCTCAGGGTCGTCGCCGGCGCCGTCATGGTCGCGCACGGTGTCAATCATGGCCGCAACCTCGACGGGACCGCCTCGTGGTTTGCATCGATCGGGTTCCGGCGGGAACGCCTGCAGGCGGTGCTGTCCTCGATGGGCGAAGTGTCCATCGGCGTCGGTCTCGTCTTTGGGTTCTTGACGTCCTTCGCCGGTGCGGCGCTCATCGCAACGATGCTGGTGGCGTTCGTCTCGAACCACCGTTCCGCAGGATTCTTCGTGTTCAACCGTCCCGTCGAGGGATGGGAGTACCTGATGATCCTGGCCACGATCGGCGCCGTGGTCGCTGTCGCCGGACCGGGTGCGTTCTCCGTTGACGGGGCGATCGGACTCGATCTCACCGGATCGACCGGCGGGGTCGTCGCCCTTGCCGGTGTTCTCGTAGGCGCGCTGCAATTGGCGGCGTTCTGGCGGCGGCCGTCCCTATCGGACCGATGAGGAATCCACGTTGACTGCCGTTCTCTCGCACCGGGACGGCAAGAGCCATGAACCGTTCGACGGTTCTTCGCCATGCGGGCGACGAGCGATGCAGCGAGCAGATCGGCCGAACGACGAAGACGATGTGGTTCTCCTTCGCGTACAGAACGGGGTTGGAGCGTTAAATCCGTGAACGTGATACTCGAGGCCCGGCTCGCTCACCTCATCGCAGCGCTCCTGCCGGATAGAAGCGACGGCGCGCCCACAGTGCGACGTACACGAGGCCGATGAGGGCGGGGACTTCGATCAGAGGGCCGACGACACCGGCGAGGGCCTCACCTGAGGAGATGCCGAAGATGCCGATGGTGACGGCTATGGCCAGTTCGAAGTTGTTCCCGGCGGCCGTGAACGAGAGCGTTACGTTCTTCGGGTAGGAGAGTCGCAGACGCAGGCCGAGCGCGAACGAGACACCCCACATGATAGCGAAGTACGCGACCAGTGGCAGGGCGATGCGGGCGACGTCGAAGGGCTGTGAGGTGATCGCCTCACCTTGAAGGGCGAACAACAGCACGACGGTGAACAGCAGACCCCAGAGGGCGATCGGCCCGACCCTCGGCAAGAACGTTTCCTCGTACCATTCGACGCCCTTGAATCGCTCACCCCACAGCCGGGTCAGCCACCCTGCAAGCAGTGGGATGCCGAGGAAGATGAGCACCGACTTGGCGATCGCCCACATCGAGATCGAGACCGTGTGTGTTTCCAGGCCGAGCCACCCCGGGAGCACCACGAGATAGAAATACCCGAGGATCGCGTACGCGACGATCTGAAAGAGTGAGTTGAGCGCTACGAGGACCGCAGCGGCCTCACGGTGCCCGTCGGCGAGGTCGTTCCAGATGAGCACCATCGCGATACACCGAGCCAGGCCAACGAGGATGAGTCCGGTGCGATAGGCGGGGAGGTCAGGGAGCAGGAGCCAAGCGAGGGTGAACATGAGTGCGGGACCGACTATCCAGTTGAGCAGCAGAGAGGCGATCATGAGGGTGTGGTCGGTGGCGACCTCACCGATGCGTGAGTACCGCACCTTGGCGAGCACCGGGTACATCATCGCCAGCAGGCCGAGAGCGATGGGCAGCGAGACGGTGTCGATCTTGACCGCATCGAGCCAATTGTTCAGGTTGGGGATCGACCGTCCGAGAAGCAGGCCGGCTGCCATGGCGAGCCCGATCCAGACCGGCAGGAATCGGTCGAGAAGCGAAAGGCGTTCGACGATCGACTCCTCCATCGCCCCGCTTCGGGTATGTGGTGACGGCGTCATTCCTCCCACACCCGGAACTGATTCATGAGAGACGCGGTCTTGGGTGCTTTGCCGTCGTGGGTTGGGATGCCAACGATCATCGTGCGGTCTCCAACAGCCCGTATTCCGCGGGGATCGCCCTACGCAGTTTGTCCCAGGCGCCGGAGGCGATCGAGTAGTCGACCCATCGGCCACGCTTGTCGCCGACGATGAGTCCGGCTTCCCTGAGGACCTTCAAGTGATAGGAGAGGAGGTTCGGGGCGATCGCGACGGTGTCGCCGATCTCGCAAACGCACTTCGGCGTGTCCGAGAGGAGGTCGAGGATGGCCAGCCGGGTCGGGTCGGCGAGTGCTCTGAACAGTTCGGCGCTCTGTTCAAAACGTGTTGTAGCAAGATCCATTGAAACGTTCATGTCCGAACTGTACCAAGCGGGACAAGGGAGGCAAACCGGATGGTGAGGAATCGTCATGGCCCGTCTCGTCGTCACCGCGAGTGGTCGCCATCGGGTACGGACGCGACGATGCCGATCGGTGGTTACCGATCGGCATCGTGTGGCGAGGAGGATTCGCCGGTGGGGTGTAGCCGGACGTCGTCGGGCCGGATCACCCCAATCGTCGGGCGCTTTGCGGGATCAGTGTCCTGCGAGCAGGTCGCTGCGCCTCGCTTCGAGCTCGAGTGCGTCGATCTCCCCGCGGGCGAATCTGGCCTCGAGGATGTCGAGGGCCCGGTCACGAGAACTCCTCACGTTCTCCGGCCTCGAGCCTGCACTCCGAGCGACCCAGACGATTCCCCAGAGGATCGCTCCCCAGAACAAGACCATCCAAAGACCTCCGAACCATCCTCCAAATGACCACATCATGATGTTCTCCTTGCTCTCGATACGATCAGTACATCAGAGGAAGATGAACGGTCTACGCACGCCCGTGTAAAGCTTCTGCAACGGTCGACAGCATCTTGCAACAGGTTTGCAATAAGCTGCTGTTCGGGAGACGCCAACAGGAGAAGGGTCGTGCCGGAACTCATTGCCACCATTCACACGGTTTCTCCCGTCGGCGTGGCTCTTCTCGTTTCGGCCTTCTTCCTCGGATTGCGGCATGGCATCGACTGGGACCACATCGCCGCCATCACGGATATCACGAGCACACAGGACACGATGCGGTCCTCGCTGTGGTTCTCGACGCTCTACGCCGTCGGGCACGCGTCGGTCGTACTGGCCATCGGTGCCGCCTTGATCGTGGCCGACTTCGAAATGCCGGCAGGTCTGGAGTCGCTCATGGGCAGGGTCGTCGGGGCCACGCTCGTCGTCTTGGGAGTCTGGGTCCTCGTAGCACTGGTCCGTCACGGGGACCGTTTCCGGATGCGGAGTCGTTGGATGCTCCTGTTCTCCGCCGTGCGTTCCGGAATCCGGCGCCTTCGAGGACATCGGAGCGGGCCCGAGGCATCCGGTCAGGATCCGTTTGCCACCTATGGAGCCAAGACGTCGTTGGGTGTCGGCATGCTCCATGGGGTGGGAGCCGAGACACCCACCCAGGTGGTGATCTTTCTCGGTGCGACAGGTGTCGGTGGGAAAGGTCTCGGGATGGGCGTACTGGTGGTCTTCGTCGTGGGACTGATTGCGGCCAACACGCTGATCGCCGTCGGCGCCTCGGTCGGCTTTCTCAGCACCACGCGCTCTCTCTGGGCGTACCGGCTGACCGGCGGCATCATTGCACTCTTCAGCCTGGTCCTCGGCACGGTATTCCTCTTGGGTGACGCTTCGCTGCTGCCGGCCCTCGTGAGCTAGTGGTACGTCGCACGAATGATTACCGCATCTCTCCGGTCCTCTGCGCCCCTGGCTGCGTCCTCCGCCTCGACGCACCGCACAGGGTGCGCCTTCGTTGTGCGTCCTTGCCAGATGACGCAGAGTCCTCGGAGATACGCGGGCACTGATTGGGCGACACACCACTAGTGCCTCGACCGGCAACCTTTGCGGTGTTCTGCCGACCGGCGACGCCGAGCAGCCCCCCTTTCGCCCGTTCTTGCGTGAGCTGGTTGCCCATGGCGCGGGCGGCCTCACGCAAGAAGAGCGACACCGGTGCGACAACAGGATGGCCGACGTGTCGGACATCTCACACCGTTCGCTCGTCGACGGTCCGGGGGAATGTCAGCAGCGCCGGGAGCGATGTCCGCTGGACCTACGCCTTCGGCCGGTGTCGCGTCTCTCGATGCCGGCTCGGTCGGCCCGTTCTGCGTTCTGGCCGCGTCGTGACGGCGTGAGCGTCTGGCGGGGCCTTGGCTGGGCCGGTTGTCCGGCCATGGTCGCCTCGGCCGCGTCCAGATTCCAGATCGCAGTATCCAGCCGAGTGGCCAGGCGGTTCAGCTCCCTGGTGTCGTTTGGTTCGTCGAGGTCTTTCAGAATGCTTGCATAGGCGACAGACGCATCTCGGAAATGGGCGAGCACTGCCGCGTCATCCGACGTTCTGACCTGTTCTTCGAGGCGAAGGATGTCGTTCGCGACGTCGTCCAGTCGGCGGCGGAGTTCCCTCTTCGTCTCCTCCACACGGGCCGTTCGAGAGCGTTGATTCTGCCGCCCATTCCACCAAGAGATGGTCGCCGCTGCCAGGAGGGCGACGGCCGCCAACGCGCCGAGCAACAACAGGGTCGATGACAGATCGCTGCCGCGGGAGTCGAACGCCCTGAACAGAAGGTAGAGCAGAGCGACGATGACGATGGGGGAACGGAAGGAGAACATCCTTCTCATGATGGCATCTCGATTCGGATTCGACGGTGGCTCGACGGGGTGTCGAATGGGCTGCTCATGGTTCTGTCCGACCCTGTGGCGCGGTGGCGACGATCTCTCGCCAGACACCATCGCGTCGTACGTCTTCGAGTTCCAGGCCGGCAGCGGCCACGTTGTCTTCAGTCTGGCGGTTGATGTTGAATCCGAAGACTCTTCGTGTGATTGGGTTCAACGCGTCGAAGAGACGTGCGAGGAGCGCGTTGCGAGGGCGCACATGCTCGAGGAGCAGGACCTTCCCTCCGGGTTTGACGACCCGAGCCACCTCGCGCAAGCCTGCTACGGGGTCTGCAACGGAACAGAACACCGTGGTCGCCACCACCGTGTCGAAGCTCTCGTCGGCAAACGGAGCCTGCTGAATGTCGGCCAGGTGGAACTCGATGGGAGCCGAGATTCGTTCGGCACGCCGCCTTGCCCGCTTCAACATGCCTTCGGAGATGTCGATACCGACGAGCTGGACACCCTGGGGATAGTGCTCCAGGTTCTTGCCGGTGCCGACGCCCACCTCCAGGGTGGTTCCTCGCGCCCGAGACAGCAGCCGGCGTCGTCTGCGCCGCGTCCCCAGCCGCTCCAACGGCGCGTCGTACAGGTCGTAGAGAGGGGCCATCCGGTCGTAGCGGCGGGTGATCTCGGCTTGGCTCTCGACGGGACCTCGTTCAGTCATGCGCTTTCTACGGCGGTGAGCGCCGCGACGAGGCGTGATCGGGCCTCGTCGGCGATCGGCTGGATGTCGGAGCTCTCGCTGACGGACAGCATGGCGGCGGGGTCGACGGCAGAGATCCGCGTGGCTCCGTCTTCGGTCATTCGCAGCGTCACGTTGCACGGCAGCAGGAGGCCGATGGCCGGTTCGATGTCCAGGGCCTGGTGAGCGAGGTTCGGGTTGCAGGCGCCCAGGATCTTGTAGGGCGGCGTGGTGACTCCCAACTTCGCCTCGAGCGTGGCTGCCACGTCGATTTCGGTGAGAATGCCGAAGCCCTCTGCCGTCAGCGCGGCGCGGGTTTCCTCCTCGGCGGTGGCCATGTCCGTGTCTTTGGTGATGCTCATTTCGTAACCCTGCTTTTCCATGTGAAAGCCTCCTGGGTGGGTAGCGGTCGTCGTCAGGTAGTGTACGTCATCAACCCTACCCCACCCCGGGTGGGGTGCAAGTTCCCGGCATCAGGAGAATGGCCCATGTTCGGATTGATCAGCTACCCCCCGATCCCCATCTTCGAGTTGGGCCCGTTGAAGCTGTCGCTGCACGGGCTCGCCGCGGGGCTCGGGTTTCTCGCCGGCGCGTGGCTGCTGCTGCGGATCGCCCGGCGACGTGGGTTCGACACGGAACGACTCCAGTCGGTCCTGACATGGGCCTTGGTGGGTGCGTTGATCGGTGCACCGCTGCTGACCGTGCCGGCGCGCCTGTTCGATCCGGGATTCGGAATCCGTGACCTCTTCTCGTCGATGTCCATTCTCGGAGGGATGACCGGGGGCATCGTGGGCGGTTGGATCAGGATGAGGATGCTCTCCATGCCCTTTCTGCCGGTCATCGACATGGCGGCTCCCGGTCTTGCCCTGGGGACCGTGATCGGTCGGCTCGGGGACCTGGCGATCGTGGAACACCTCGGCAGGCGCACGTCCTTCTTCCTCGGCTATGCGGTGAAGCCTGGATACGATCTCGCACCACAGCACAATGCACTCGAGTGCACGACATCGCAGGCCGTCGACGGCATCTGCGGCATCTATCACCCCACCGCGCTCTACGATTTGTTCGGGGCGCTGGTGCTCCTCGGCGTGCTGCTGTGGCTCGGCAAGCGCTGGCAGACCCGGCATTACGGGCAGCTCTTCGCCGTCTGGATGGCGTGGTACGGATTCCAGCGGTTCTTCGTCGATTTCACACGGGCAGGTGGACCCAACATCGACCAGATGGTCGGTGGCGTCACCTGGAGTCAGGTGACCGGGTTCGGTGCCGGACTGGCCGGTCTGACCCTGCTTTGGGTTCTCTGGCGACGGATGCCCGTGGTCAGCGCCGAGCAGGATGACGTGTACACGAGCGTCTGAGATGCCCCGTCTGCGTGAGTGAAGTGGCCGGTCGTTCAGGAGGATCCTCGGCGTGCGTCGGCTTGCGCGGCGCCGGTCGCCGACACGAGGGTTTCGAGTCTTGCGGGCCGTCGCGGGCGCATCTCGCGCTTCTCACGATCGTGGACGCCGGGTCGTGTTCGAGGGTCATCTGACAGCATGGGCTGCAGGCGGTCTCGCAGCGAGGTGCTTCCCCCGCGCTCTCTCGCAGGTACCGGCATATCAGCACTTGACATTCCCCCCGACTGGAAGATGTACGTTGTCGACGCGAAATACGGCGCGCCGTCGCGTGTCTGCGCGGTCTGGCGTGCGAAGAAGCACGTGAAGGGTTGTGTGGAAAGGGAGGCGAGGTGGGACCGAAGAAACTCCTCGGGTCACTGGCACTGATGGCACTGGTGCTGGCATTGGCCCTGTGGCCGATGACTCCGGCGTTCGCGCATGGAGGTGAAGAAGGAGGCGAAGAGCAGAGCTCCGTCGAGCTTACCGAGCAGGCCTTGGGGATTCTGATCAGCCTGCCGCAGGCCTCCGATGAGGCGCTCGAACGGGTCGAAGCCGCGGTGAAGGCAGAGATCGAGGAACCGACCGGAGATCTTGACGTCGGGTTGCTCGAAGAGGCCGGTGCGGCCCTCGAAGAAGGTGACGTCCGGCGGGCGACGAACCTGCTCGAACTCGTACTGGACGACGATCCAAACGCTCCGAGGCAGGAACAGAAAGTCGAGAGCGGCTTTCGCACCCCATCGGGTGGTGACGCGGCTGCTCTCGTAGTCGCCGTCCTCATGGGAGTGGCCGGGATCGCGCTGGTGCGACAGAGGAAGGAGGCGCACTGATGTCCCAGGCAGTTCGTTCCCACGGCGAGAAGAAACGCCATCCGTGGCTGGACGCGATCGATGAGCGTCTCGGCATCTCGGCGTTGCGTTACCCGGTCCCCCGGCATGCGAACTCGCTGGCGTGGAGCCTGGGAGGACTGACGCTGGCCGCACTGCTGATCCTGATTGTGACCGGAATCCTGCTCGCGCAGTTCTACACGCCCACCCCGGAGGCTGCCCGGGCGAGTGTGCTGCGGATCGAGACAGGTGTATCGCTGGGAAGTCTCCTGCGCGGGATTCACGTGTGGGCCGCGCAGGCGATGTTCGTGCTCGTGGTCGCTCACCTCGCCCGCATACTCATCACCGGCTCGTACAAGCGACCCCGCGAAGCCAACTGGCTGATCGGACTTGCGCTCCTGGGCATGGTGGTTCTGTTGATATTCACCGGTTCCACCCTGCGTTGGGACCAGGAGGCGTTCGAGGCAGTGGAGCACAACACCCAGTTGGCCGGGTTGGCAGGTGCCCTTGGCACGTGGTTCACGGCACAGTTCGGTGCGGGCACCCCCTTGCTGACCCGTCTCTACCTGGCCCATGTGAGCTTCCTTCCCGCCGTCGTGTTCATCTTGCTGGTGATCCACTTTGCGCTCGTGAAGCGGCTCGGCGTGTCGGCACGGCCGGAAGTGCCGGTCGGTGAACCCGATCCGGATGAGGAGGTGCCGTTCACGACCCACGTGCGGCACCTAACCGGCTGGAGCCTGCTCTTGCTGGGAATCCTCGTCGCATTGGCTGCGACGACCGCGAACCCGATCGGACCCGCGCCGGTTGCGGGCATCGAGGTCACCAAGCCCCTCTGGGTCTTCTTCTCGATCTACCAGTTTGAGAACTGGTTTGGGATCGACGGGCTGGTCTGGGTGCCTGTCGCGCTGTTCCTGTTGTTGGCCGCTCTCCCGTTCCTGGACCGGTCACCGGAGCGACGTGCCACCCGGCGGCGTTGGGTCATGGGAGCGGCGCTCGTGATCTTCGGTCTCCTGGCGGTGTTCAGTGTGATCGTGGCGGTGTCCGCTCCGGGAGCCCACCTCCAGTGAGCAGGAGACGAAGCAACCCGGGCAAAGCCCTGGTGCGATGGTGAGCAGCCCGCAGGTGTGGCCGCGAGATCGTCCAAGAGAGGCGGAGATGTGAGCGCCCGAGATCCCGAGTACACCATCGTCGGTGCCGGGCCGGCCGGGCTCGTCGCCGCCTTGACTCTCGCTCGCGCCGACAAGAAGGTTCGAGTGTTGGATAAGGCCGACAGGGTAGGTCACCGTTTCTCGGGCGATTTTCAGGGTTTGGAGAACTGGTCACGGCGAGAGGACGCGCTCGAACGTCTGGCATGGCTCGGGGTCGAGCCGGCGTTTCGTCTCCGCCCGTTCCGTGAAGTCACCGTCTATGACCACAAGCTCCGACCTACTCTCGCTCGCACCGGTGAGCCACTCTTCTATCTGCTGTCGAGGGGGTCTGGACCGGGATCGCTCGACACCTCCCTCCTGAGCCAGGCCCGCCAGGCCGGTGTGGAGGTGCTGTTCGACTCGCCTGCTCGACATCCGATACGGGGAGACATCGTCACGGTCGGGCCGCGGCTCGCGCACGCCATCGCCACGGGCTACCTGTTCGAGACGGATCTTCCTGACCAGGCCCACTGCATCATCGCCGAGGAAGTAGCGCCCGCGGCGTATGCGTATCTGTTGGTGTGGGACGGGCGCGCGACGCTCGCGACGTGCCTTTTCGCCGACGTGGACCGGGCTGCAGAGGTCCGTACGACCGCCGTCGAGGCATTCCAGCGGCTCGTTCCCGGACTCGACCTCGTCGATGCACGGCCATTCTCGGGGTACGGGGCGGTGTTTGCCCGAACGGTGTTCAACGATGCTGTGGGTCAACTCTACGCCGGGGAGGCAGCAGGGCTCCAGGATCCGGAGTGGGGGTTTGGCCTGTGGTACGCCATGGAGTCGGGTTGGCTCGCGGCCCGCTCCATCCTCGAAGGATTCGACTACGCCGCGGAAGCTTCCAGACGTTTCGAGCTGCGGCGGCGTTCGGGCTTCGCCAACCGTTTGTTCATCGAGCATGTTCCGCGAGTCATCGTCCCTGCTCTGGTGCGACGAGTTGCCTCATCGAGCATGCTGCGGGAGCGGTTGAGACGCCATTGGGCACCGAACAGGGCGAAGTCCGTGATCGCCTACGCCGGCCGGTCGAGGTTGCGCCGGTTCAGGACGGGCCGCACGGTGAGCAGCGAGCAGAAGTGGACCGTGTTGCGGAGGGTCGACCGCTCGACACCGGGCGCCGTCTGACCGGCACGGCAGCGACGGAGATGCGATCTGGAGCATGTTCCGGGTGCGGCAGGTTCTGCCAATCTGCCATGGTCGCCCGCCCGAGCAACGATCCGTTTGAACAGGATCTCAACCTGGGAGCAGATGGACGAGTTGCCAGGCTCCGATGAGTGGTTGAGCCACTACGCCAACGAGGATGACACCGGCGGCTGTGACCACGACCGTGGCGGCGGGGCGCCAATCCAAGACGGGTTGCGCTGCGAGGTGCTTGTCGATGTAGGCAGGGGCGATGACACGCAGGTAGTAGAAGAGGGAGATCGCCGAGTTGATCACGGTGACGACGGCGAGCCATGTGTAACCGGCGTCGATCACAGCACCCATGAGCAGCAGTTTCGCCGCGAAACCACCCAGAGGGGGTATCCCCACGAAGGAGAGAAACCCTATCGCCAAGGCAGCGGCGAGCCAGGGGTGTGGGCCTGCGAGACCCCGGTACGATTCGCGATCGGTGAGACCGCGAAGTTGGACGACCACACCGAACACTGCAATCGTCGCGAGGGCGTAGGCGACGAGGAACATGAGCAGGGAAGGGATCGCCAGATCGCTGCGGCCGAGGGCCACGATGGCCAGGAGCCCGTATCCTGCCTGTGAGACCGCCGACCAACCCAGCAGCCTTCGCACATCGGTCTGCCAGAGGGCCGCGAGGTTCCCCAGGGTCATGGTGGCCGCCGCCAAGATGGCTGTCAGCGGCCGCCATCCAAGCGCGGTATCAGGGATCACCATGACCAGGCGAGCCAGAAACACGAAGGCACCGATCTTGCCGACGATCATCAGGAATGGAGCCACGGGAGCCGGCGCGCCTTCTGCCACGTCCGGTACCCACGGGTGAACCGGGACGGCGCCCAACTTGAAAGCTACGCCGATCATGATGAGACCGAAGCCGACGACGAGGGCGAGAGGATCTGCACCGACGAGACCGGCGCGAAGTCCGGTCAGCGTGGTGGTTCCGCCGAGTCCGAACAGGAATGCGACACCGTAGAGCGCCGCGCCGTTGGCGAGAGCGCCGAGGAGGAAGTACTTGATCCCGGCCTCGGAGGAGTTTCTCGATCGCCGGTGAAACGCAGCCAGAGTGAAGCCGGTCACGGACGAGAGCAACATCGCCACGATGAATTCCATGAGGCTGGAGGCGCCCGCCAAGAGCACTGCTCCGAGAGTTCCGAAGAGCAGGATCGTGTAGTACTCGCCGTGACGGGCGTCCGACCTGAACCATTCGACCGAGAGGGCCACGGTGAAGATCGTCACGACGATCAGCAAGAGGGTCGCCCATCTGCCGACGCCGTCGACGGCGAGTGTGTCGAAGAACGTGAGGCGAGGAGGTCCTGCCAGGTCCCGGCCCGCGAAGAAGCCGGCCGCGGCGAGTATCAGGGTGGCGAGCGCGCCGATCCACGCCTGGAACCGGCGCGGTGTGAACAGGGCAACCAGGAGGATCGCGATCGCACCTCCGGCGAGCGTCAACTCGGGGAGAACGTCCCCGAGGAAGCGCACCATCTGGGCACCGATGTCGACTTCAGCCATGTCAACCGCCCACGATGGCTTGGCTGAGTGAGTTGACCACGTTGACCAGCCATGCAGGAGCTATCCCGATGACGACGACGAGCACGAGAGCCGGGGTGAGCGCGACGATTTCCGACCATCCGAGGTCCGTCCAGCCCGTCCAGCGTTCCGGCAGCGGACCGAGGAAGACCTGCTGCAACATCCTCAGGAACAGCGCGGCAGTGAGGACGATCCCGAGGAGGCCGATTGCCGCCAGCCACGGGAACACGCCGAGGGTGCCGGCGAAGATCTGGAACTCGGCGACGAATCCGGCAAGGCCTGGCAGCCCCAGGCTCGCGAAAGCTGCGAGCATCATCGCTCCGGTGAGTGCCGGTGCCCGAGACGCGAGTCCTCCGAATTCCCCCATCTCATACGTGCGACCGCGGGCGAGTATCGAACCCGACAGGAGGAACATGCTGCCGGTGATGAGACCGTGGGCGACCATCTCCACGGTGGCCCCGGTCAGCGCGAGGGACCGGGCGGAGTCCGCTCCGACGAATGCCGCGCCGACCGACACACCGAGAATGACGTAGCCCATGTGGTTGACCGACGTGTAGGCAATGAGCCGTTTCAGGTTGGTCTGAGCCATGGCGACCAGCGCTCCATACACGATGCTGACAACCGCGATGACACCAAGGGGGAAGGCAAACCTGTCGAAGGTGCCGGGCATCATCTGGAGAAGTACGCGGATGAACCCGTACGTCCCCATCTTCAGCAGTACGCCGGCGAGGATCGCGGAGGCGGGTGCCGGGGCGTCGACATGGGCGGGAGGAAGCCAGGTGTGGAACGGCACCAGTGGCGCCTTGATGGCGAAGCCGAGAGCGATCGCCCAGAAGATGAGTGTCGAGGCAAGCCCCGCAGCCGGGAGTGGCTGGGTGCGGATGATCTCGATCATGTCGAATGTGCGGGGCGACGTGTTCAGGTAGATGCCGAGAATGCCAAGCAACAATGCCAGGGATCCGACGAGCGTGTAGAGGAAGAACTTGAGCGCAGAACGCTGCGCGTCGCCGTGTCCCCAGATGCCGATGAGGAAGTACATTCCCACCAGTGAGAGGTCGAAGAACACGAAGAAGAGGATCAGATCCAAGGCGAGAAAGAGGCCCAGTGAAGCCGTCTCGAGGAAGAGGAAGGCCGCGTAGTACTGGCGGGCCTTGCCGCGCAGGTCGGCTGGGAAGATCATCGAGATGGTGAACAGCAGCGCCGACATCGCCAGCAGCGGCAAGGAGAGGCCGTCGATGCCGACCTGATAGGTCACTCCGATCGACGTGATCCACGGAGCCGATTCGATGAGTTGGAAACCGATTCCGCCCTTGAACATGGTCCACGCCGCGACGATGATGCCCAGTGGCACGAGGCTCACTGCCACAGCCGTCCAGCGGGCGAGCTGGGGTCGATCCTTCGGGAAAGCGAGCAGGGCTGCTGCTGCGATCACGGGAAGGAAGATGGCGATACTGAGCATTGTTCTACCTCCAGAGAACGGTCACGAAGACGATGAGTGCGGCGCCGATCACAAGGATCGTGTAGTAGTGGTAGGACATGCCGGTTTGGAGCTTTCGACTCTTCTCGCCGGCGATGCCGATTCCGAGGGCGATCCCTTCGACGGTGCCGTCGACGGCGTCATCGTCCACGAGTCGTGATGTGTCTGCCGTGCGCAGTACGCCACCGGCCGTTACGTGCACGACGCCATCGATGACGCGTTCTGCTCTCCTCCGCAAGGCGGCCGACACGGCGCCGACGGTGCGAGCGGTGCCCAGCACGAGCGCGTCCACGACGGAGCGGTCTGTGAATCCGAGGCCCTTGGACAGGCGGAGCACCGGGTCGACGATGACGACCCGTCCCGCGGTCGGCAGACCCCACCAGTCGGCCACTCTGGCACGGAGACGATCGGGAATCCCGAGGTCGACGAGCCGTCGGTATTTCCAGAGGACGGCGACGGTCGCCAGCCCGAGAGCGATGCTTCCCAGGGATGCCCACAGTTCCCATGGTTTTCCTCCGGCGAGGCGGCCCGACGTCACTGTCTCCAGAAGGCTCTCTCCGCCAGGAAGCCACAGTGCACCGAGGAGCAACGTGATCGTGGCGAGTGTGCCGAGCGCAAGCAGCTCGCCGGCTCCCGGACGTTCGCCCTTGGTCCGGGTGGAGCCGGGTCCGTAACCGAGCATGTGGAGGCGACTCGCGTACAGGGCGGACAGGAGTCCGGCCACCACCGTTCCTGCTCCGACCCAGACGCCGGTGTCGAAGGCCGCTGCGAGGACGGTTTCTTTGGTGAAGGCGCCGCCCAGCGGTGGGATGGCGGCCAACGCAGCCGTACCGATACCGAACAGGATCGCCACCTTCGGCAAGGCGGAGCCGAGGCGGAGCTTGCCGAGATCCAGCGTGCCTCCCGTGTGAAGTGCCACGCCCGCACCGAGGAACAGGAGCGCTTTGAAGAAGGCGTGCGCTGTGAGCTGCCCCATGCCGGCTGCGGTGAAACCGGCGCCGATCGCTATCAGCATCAAGCCGTACTGGGCGGACGTCGAGCCGGCCAGCGCTTTCTTGAAGTCGGTCTGGATGAGTGCCACGACGCCGCCGGCCAGCGCAGTGACCAGACCAAGTCCGATGACGGTCGGCGGGAACCACGGGACTTGCGAGAAGATCGGCTGAAGCCGGATGAGTGCATAGGCACCCGCTGCGACCATCGTCGCCGAGTGCAGCAGTGCCGACACCGGAGAGGGTCCGGCCATCGCCGAGAACAACCAGGGAGAGAAGGGAACCTGGGCGGACTTCGCTGCGGCCGCCACGAGCACCCCGCCGGCGGCGACGGCCATCCAGCGGGGGTCGGATGAAACGGCGAGGTCGGCGTACCGAAAGCTGCCTGTCGCTGCGAAGGCGGCACCGGCAGCCACGTACAGCCCCAGGTCCCCGAAGCGCGTTGTGATGAATGCCTCTTTCGCCAAACGGGGGCGGTTCGGGTCGCGCCATTCGTGACCGATGAGCGACCAGGACGCCGCACCGACCAGTTCCCATCCGATGAGCAAGGTCAGGAAATCGGCGGCGATCACCAGCAGCTCCATCGCACCGACGAAGGCGACCATGAGCCCAAGGAGGCGGGCGAGCGCGGGATCTCGGCGGAGGCTGGCCGCGGTGAAACCCACGATCGGCAGCGCCACCAACGGCACGAGCACCACCATGAGACGGGCGGCGCCTTCGACGGACAGTTCGAGCGCGATACCTGCACCCCAGTCCCAGGATGCCGTCGAACTCGCGACCGCCGCCAGCACGGCGGCTGCGAGTGCCCCTGCGAGTGCGACGAGGGCGATGGGGCCGAGGAGTCTGCGCCGCCGTCGAAGCAGGAACACGATGGCGGCACCTGCTACCGGCACGAAGACTGGCAACCAGGCCATCAGTTTCGAAGCCTCTTCAGCTTCTCGGTGATGTCGGCTTTCCGTGCCCTGTACACGTTCGCCACCAGCGCGAAGCCGATCGCCGCCTCGATGGCCATGGCCGTCATGACCACGATCACGAGGAGTTGCCCCTCCGGGTTGCCGCCTGTGGAACCCCACCAGAAGGCCACGACGGCCAAGATGGTGGCGTTCAGCATCAGCTCGAGTCCCATCATGATCATGACGAAGGACTGCTGACTGAGGGCACCGTAGATACCGACGCCGAAGATGGCGGCCGCCACGACGAGGAGTGCTTCGAGGCTCATCGGCCCACCCCTACTTCGAGTGGGGGCTCTTCAGAGCCCTGATCGGCGTCGCCGTACCGTCCGCGATAGGAAACGAGAGCGATCGCTCCGATCATGACGGCGAGGAGCGCCACGCCGGCAGATTCGAACACCAACATCGATGGCCCGAGGAGTTCCTGGCCAAGGGGAACGATGGGCGGCCCGACGATATTTGCCGGGCGATCCGGGAAATTGGCGAAGAGGCCGACGGCGGCCAGCGCAAGGAACGAGCCCACGCCCGAGAGGATTGCCGTGCGGTGCTGGTGCACCATGAGCATCGGGTTCAGACCGGCCGGGTTCATCATGAACATCACCATGAAGATGGCCATGATGGTCATCTCCCCGGCCATCATCAGGATGAGGATGAGGCCGAGGAATTGCGCATTGAGGGTGACGAGGATGGCTCCGACGGCCACGAACGACGCCATCAACCAGTAGGCCGCCCGCACCATCGAGTCGGTGACGAACACGAGGATCGCCGTGATCACGGCCATCGCCGAGAACGCCCAAAAGAGCACGTCGAGCCATCCGATGCTCACAGCGTCAACGCTCCTGACACGAAGACGTCCACGAGCGCCAGGGGCAGGAGTACCAGCCAGCCGAACTTCACCACGTTCTCCATTCTCGGTCGAGCGGTCTGATGGCCGAACCAGATCATGACGGTCAGCAGGGCGACCGTCTTGAGAATCGACCATGCCCAGCCGGGGAGCCAAGGACCGAGGGGGCCACCCAGGAATGCGGCCGATCCCATGACGGCGGCCGACACGAGGAGTGCGGCTCTCGCCGTCCGCCACGCGAGCAGTGCCGTTCCCGACGTTTCCGCCTGTGAGCCACCTGCGAGGTCGACGGCGTCAGGATGGTGGAAGGGTCCCCAGAACGTGAATCCGAGTGCAGTGAGGAGGTAGATGGGAAGGCCGAGCGGCTGGCGGAGCACGTTCCAGAGCTCCGCCTGGGAGCCGATGATCACCCCAACGGAGAGGGATTCCGCGGGTATGGCCGTTGTAATGAGCACGAGGGAGAAGGGGATTCCCATGGAGAGGGCCAATGCTGCAAACCGATAGCCGCCGATCACCGAAAAGATCGAGTTCGCCGACCATCCGTGCAGGAAGACCGCCACCATCACCTGTACGAGGGCGGCACCGAAGAGGACGATGCCGACGGGCACGTCGGCGATGGCGAGCCCCGGGGTGAGGGGGATCGCGGTGAAGGCGACGGCGGCGAGACCGGCGAGCAAGGCCGGCGCCAGCGCCCAGGCCTCCCGGTCGGGCCGTTCGGTGACGGTCCTGCGTTGTGACATGAGGAGCGCAACGCTGCGGAAGGGGTCGAGGAGGAGGCGACCGACGCGCTCGGGGCTTCGGGCGGTGATGCCGGCAAAGAGACGATCGAGCACCGAGACGATGTACACGCCGCCGGTGAGGACTCCGCCCGTGAAGAGAATTGCAGCTCCCGGATTCACGCAGCGTCCTCTTCGTCGGTGTCTGGGGTGCCTGCGATCGCCTCGGCGGGGTCCACATCGAGGCTCGCCAGACAGGTTACGGCGTCTCCCCACTCCAGACCGGTCAGGAGGGCGGGCAGGAGCTCGAGCATCCGGCTCGAGGGCGTTGGTGCTCCTTCTTCCAGCCGTCCGCGGGGTCCTTCGACGACGCCCTCGCCGAAGGCGCGTCGATCTCTGCCTTGCGTGACGAGCTCGAGAGATTGTGTGATCTCTGCGAGCCTCTGTCTCCAGCGAGAACGAGGATCGCCGCCGTCGAACGTGATGGGTGAGAAACCGAGGCTTCGGTAGGTGGGGTCCTCCAACCTGGCATCGTCGGGACGGCCGCCTGCTCTGGCGACGGGACCGAGGCCCCCCGTCAATGATGGATCGACGCGGCCTGCCGAACCGAGTCCCCAGGCGAAGGCACCGCTTCTTCGGACCGTGCGAGCCATCGCGTCGACGGCGTCACCGTCTTGTGGCGTCAGTCGTTCGGCGAGTCGTAGGGCCCGGAGTCCCGCGGCTCCGAGCCCCTGGAGACGCAGCGCCTCGGCCAGCCATCTGAGATGGTGCCGGGCGCGGGCCAATTCGACGTCGGCGATGGGGACCGGGCGGTCCAGGGCTTCTCTGAACGGGGGGGCGATGGCGGCGGTCACCGTGGTCGGGCCTACAGAGGCCTCCTGGATGATGTCGCCTTGGAAGGTCACACGCAGCGTCAATCCTGCCGGGAACGCAGGAAGCCACGGTCCCAACGTCACCGGAAGGCGGTCGAGTTGGATGCCATCCCGGTCTGGCCCGCGTTCGGCCATCGGGCGCCCATAGGGGACACCTCCGGTCATGCCCTTGCCGCCCTGACCGTACGGTCCGACGTTTCGCCACTCGGCCGGTTCGACGTCCGGTAGCAGTGGCTCTTCGGAGCGAAGCATGCCATGGAGGAGAGCGCCGTGGAGCTTCACGATGGTGTCGACGAGTTCATCGATGTCTCCGGAAACGACGTGTTCTCCGGGAAGACCTTCGCGTGTGGTCGCGCCCCACTGGACGGTCAGGCGAGGGGGTGACATCTGGTCGTGGACGCGACGGAGGGCAGCCACACCCGCATCCGTGAACGTTCCTGCCACCAACAGGATGTTCGCGGGCCGGGGTGTGTCCAGCATGCTGATCTCGTTTCGCAGGCGTAGCTTCTGCACGTCGTCGCGTGCGCCGGTCCCTCCCACGGCGAATACGGGAACGCGAGCTCGGGCGGCGGCGCCGGTCAAGAGACCCCTCAGGCCCATTCGAACCCTCGTTCCCGCCAGGCGTACACGATCCCTACGACCAGGATCAGGATGAACATCAGCATCTCGACCAGCGAGACGAGTCCCTCCTTTACGAACACGACTGCCCACGGGTACATGAAGACCATCTCCATGTCGAAAGCCAGGAACAGCAAGGCCATCGCGTAGTAGCGGATGTGGAACCGGTTCCACGCGTGGAAATCCGGTTCCACACCCCCGGCGGATGGAACGCGCTCGGGTGCGGTCGTCAGCACGGGGTTGAGCCGATCGCCCACCCATCGGGTGCTGACGACGGCAAGCCCGGCTGCCAGGAACACCACGAGCGCAGCTCCGAGAGACGCCATGTCAGGCTGTGTAGTCTTCGGGGTTCTCGTCGAACTCTTCTTTGCAGTCGTTCGAGCAGAAGTAGTAGGTCTTGTCGTCGTGTACGCTCGTACCGACGGCGTCGTCCATTTCGATGGTCATCCCGCAGACCGGGTCTGTCGCTTTCATCTCGTGCTCCTCCGCATTCCATGGCCGCCGACCCAGCGGCGGCCAACCATTCGTTTCACTCTATCCGGTAGTCGTGGGGTCTCGTAGCTCTCCTGAATCCTTTCTCGAACTCACCTCCTTGTGCGTGCCGACCCACCCATCTCCGGGTCGGAGCGGCCGTGTTGGGTCGGTGTTCAAGTCGGTGTCTTTCTACACCTTCCATCCGCCTGGAATGTCAAGCGGGCCGTTTGGAATCATGGTTCCTTTCTCGATCTGCATGGATGTGCAGGACGTATCCGCTCCCTGCCGGTTCTGTCGGTTACGTGGCGCGTCGCCGGAATGCGCAGGCACCAGGGAGGTGGAAACCCGCACTTCGCATTTCAGGTGACTGGATCGGATGGGTGCGGAGCATCGGGATGGAAGACCGAATGAGTGATGACCTGAACGCGCCGTTGATGACGTCCCGCGAGTGTATCGGTCGGCAGACCGGTGGCCCGCTTGGCTCGCGCCGCGCCGATGAAAAGCTACACGAGAGGTTGGTGCAGGAGGCCGCCGAAGGTCCTTGCCTTCGAGGCATGCCGGTGGGTCTCGGTGTCGTCAGGAGGCCTCGTCGACTTGGTTCGGGCATGGAACGCCGCGTTCGGGACCGTTTCCCGCGTACCGGTCATAAAAGGCTTTCAGAGCGGCGTGGTCTCCGGTTTGAAGACCGAGTCGCTTCGTCCAGGCGGTGAGCACGATCGGCTCGTCCATCCCTGAGCGAGGAGCAACGATGATGTGGCTCCCTTCATCGCGTCCGAACGTTTCGAGCGCGTCCCGCTCCGATGGGTCGATGTCGGGTGAGTACTGAAGCATGACGACACCGTGTTCCAGGTCATGTAGCTGCACGACCGTCGGGATCTCCTGGCGATAGATGCCGCAGGCTGCGGATTGGGCGCTGTGCGGGCCGCTGGTCGCCGGGTCGGAGTCGTAAGAGGGTGTGGGAGCGGCCGGGTCGATATGTGAGCGACCTTGATCGGCGAATGACTGCACGCCGGATACTTCGGCGGGTCCGGGCCGGGTGACGGCAAAGGCGATAGCGCCGATGAGCAGGGCACCGACGGCTGCGGAAACGAGTATGCGACGGTTCCTCTGTCTCTTCCGGGCGGCAAGGCGGCGGGCAAGTGCTTCAGCCTGTTTCTTGGATTGGTTGCGCCTGACCATCGCTGCTCCTGTTGGTGGTCGTGTGCCACGGCCGCAACATAGCCGACGACGGAATCTACAAGGGCAGGATCAATCGATCTTGGCGACTCCTCGAGGCGGGTTTCGGACTCCGCGATTCCTCAAGCGTCCTCCGTGCCCTCGCATTTCGGGCCTCGCACGGGTTCATCGATCGTCTCTGGGCCATGAGGAGGCCCTGTGATCACGGAACCGGTGTCCACTTCGACGACGCCGTCGACGATCTGCATCGAGAAGCGATCCAAACCACGTGGGGCCGGGCCCTCTCGCCACTCTCCCACGCGGTTGAATACCGAGCCGTGACACGGGCATTCGAACTCACCGGAAGAATCGCACCACGGCACTCTGCATCCGAGATGTGGGCATTTCCACCAGAGTGCCACTGCCTCACCTTTGTCGGTCGTGAGGTACCCGCGCATCGCAGGCACTTCGGTGACGTTGTCTATCGGCACGCTGTCTGCAGGCCCCGCACTCACTTTCGTTCCGAACCCACTGGCGTTCGACGGCTTGAACATGTCCCAAGTCGTCCAGGCGGCGGCGACACTTACCAGTCCGAATCCCCACTTCCAGGCTCTCACCAGGAGGTCTCTGCGGTTGATCTTGCTCATTGTTGTTCCTCCTGTTCCTTCCGGTGAGGAGGCCGGCGGTCCTGGGTCGGCAGTCGATGAAAGGCAGTGGCGTTCTCTTGCTTTCACGTCTTGCTGCGGTACATGCCATGACTGGCGACCGTGCGGTTGTCGACTGGTCGTTCACTCCGTCCTGGCGGGGAGGCAGCCTCGGTGGCCGGCTTGGGCACCATTTCCCTCGCCTGTTCCTCCAGTCTGTAGCGCGCCGAGTCCGTTCAAATCCGTATGAACGGTTCTCCTATCCCTTATACACCCTCTACCCGAGGGGAATGTCAAGCGGTGGATCGTCATGATCGGGCGCCGCGCGTCGAGGCGGCGCGAGTGAGGACGCCGATTCCCTGCGCCCTCATGGCTTGGTTCGAAGGCATCTCCGATGCCGTCGACAGGCTCCGCTCCAGCCCGGCAGCACGGGTATGCGGTTGTGCGGGACGACCTTCGGTGTGAGTCACGCTCCATGGGTGTGGCGTGCCGGCCGCTTGTGGACGTGCCGGGAGGCCGTGGCCCCTTTGACCGACTCGTGATGAATGATGGTCTGACAACGGTTGGGGTCCGTGCACTTGGACGGGTCGAGGTTCCGAGCATGCTCGGCCAATTCGGCGAGTTGTCGTCGGGTTTTCTTCAGAGCCTTGATGTGAGCGTCCAAGTCGTGCATGTGGCGCTCGAGTAGATCGAGCACGTGGTGGCAGGTTGTTTCGCCTTTGTCGCGGAGATCGAGGATCGAGGCGATCTCCGCGAGTGTCAGACCGGTGGCCTGGGCATCTCTGATGAACAGCAGTCGATCGACGGATCCTTTCTCATAGACACGGTATCCGTTGGGAGCCCGGCGAGGAGCCGGGAGGAGGCCTATGTCCTCGTAGTACCGGATTGCCTTGGTCGAGACCCTGGCATGCTGGGCGAGTTCTCCGATCTTCATGTCACCATCATATCGTCCCGACCCTCCAGTGGGATGGAAGTAGCGGTTTGGGAGGCGGCCAGGAGTTCGTCGGCCTCGCTCTTGACATTCCAGCCACCTGGAAGGTGTACGTTGGCGTGAATTGAATGAAGGAGGTGAGTGGATGAAGCGCTTCACAGTTCCGCGTGTCGCTCATTGTTCCGACGGCTGCACCGTCGAGTCCTGAGCACGACTCGAAACTGCTTGGCGTGGCCGGGATCCTGCGAATCCCGGGCCACGCCGCCACCGAGCCATCCACCTGGGGCAACTCGGGGGAGTTCGTCAATGTGGCTGCCGGCAAGACCGGCCGAACGGAGTGGGCCGAGAGGGCCTGTCGAGGTACGCTGTTCGGCGTAGCAGCAAGGTGTCGGTGATCCTGTGTCGCCTCGGGTCGTCGCGAGGGGCGGGCCGGCACATCGGCAAGAGGGAAGGACGGACGGGGTGGCCAGAGAACCCATTCTCGAGAATGCTGTCATGCTGATGCTTTGGCAGGAGGAAGGTCCTCTGACACCGCGTCAGGTGAAGTCTCGGTTGGACGAGACCCATCCAGTGGCATACACGACGGCGATGACTGTCCTGATGCGATTGTGGAAGAAGGGTCTCCTCCGCCGCTATCGGGTGGGACGAGCATACGCGTACGCCCCGACCGTGGGTCAGGCCCAGCATGCCGCTCAACGCATGGAAGGGATCCTCAGGGAAGTGAACGAACGGGCAGTCGCGTTGGGTCGGTTTGTGGAGCGACTTTCGTCGTCGGACCGGGAGGAGCTGATGCGGATTCTGAGTGCCGGTGACTGAGGTCTTGTTCGCCGCAGCCCTGGCGTTGCTCGGCGTGCCGCTCTTGTTGAGCCGTTCGGGGCGTCGTATCGGCGCCGCCGAACGTACACGGTTGATGGCCGTATCGCTCGGCGCAGGAGTGGTGTTCCTCGAGTTGAGTCTTGCGCTCACGGCGTTGCCGACCGTGCTGCGCGTATTCCATCTGAGCGGCCTGGCCTCTGTGTGTGAACGGCTTGTCGGGCCCGTGTTCGGTGGTGGGCAGATTGTTGGAGGGGTCGCGCTCGTCTTGGCTCTGCTCCTGCCCGCATCGGCGATCATGACAAGTCTGAAGTGTCGGACGCGGCAGGAGCGTTTGCGGGCCGATCCTTGGGTGGGGACGCATCGGCCGTATGGCAAGCATGAGTTGGTCGTGCTGCCTTCGGCAGCGATGGTGGCGATCAGTGTTCCCGGCCGGCCCGGGCAGGTGATTCTGTCGCAAGGGCTTCTCGATGCTCTGACACCGGCAGAGTTGGACGCGGTGATTCGGCATGAGGGGGCGCACCTCGATTTCCGGCACTCGAGGTATCTCCTGCTCGCTGCCGTCGTGCAGTGCACCGTCGGATGGTTCCCGATGGTCCGTAGGTGCGTGTGCTGTCTCCGACTGTCGGTGGAAGAGTGGGCTGATGCGATTGCGGTTCGAGATCTGGGCACCAGCAGACCTGTCGTAGATGCTTTGCGCTCGTTTGTGTTTGCCTCGCTCTCCCCTCGAGTGGCTTCATTCTCCGCCGCCGAGACGATCGGCGAACGTCTCGAGGCTCTTGAACATGGCGAACCGCGCAAGGCGCCGCTGGCTCGTCTGATGGCCTATTCGCTGGTCGTGCTGCTGTCGCTGGGAGCCGGCGGATCCCTGGTGACGTGGGCAGCGCACGCTCGCGAGTTGGCCGCGATGACACCGTATTGTCCTCTCTAGAGTCGGGCCCGCCCCCGGCTTCGCCATACTCCGCCCGACGTGTGCTGCGCTCTCTCGGGGGAGAAAGCGGCCGCTTCGCTCCCGGGGCGACGAACAGACGCCATGCCCACCCCGCGGTCTCGCATCGACCCGAGGTCGTGATACGAAGCACGAAACACCACCCAACAGACTCCTGGAACGTGTGCAGATGTCTCTCTCGGCGAACGGACCGGTGCGGTTTGCAGCGTCTTGCGGAATCGTTTGACAAGAACGACATGCTGTCGTAGTAGGCTTTTGTCGAGGAGTGAGAGAGGAGGCAACGGTGAGCGACTCGATCCGTCGACGTACATTCCTTCGCAGGGCGATCACTGTCATTGTCGCCGGAATCGGCGCCGTGTTCGGGGCATCGGCGGTCGCGTACGTCGTGCCGTCGAAGCAATCCGACGCACGCGACGAGTGGCTCCCGTTGGGTACGACAAGAACCGTCGAGCTCGGTGAGCCAACCCTGTTCAAGGCTTCGGTTGAGCTTACGACGGGCTGGAGGACCACGACCGACGATGTAGCCGTCTACGTGAAGACGGACGATGGGCGTGACTTCATCGGCATGTCGAACATCTGTACGCATCTGGGATGTCGAGTGCGATGGGTGAAGGATCGGAGACAGTTCTACTGTCCGTGCCATGCCGGCGTCTATGACGAGAACGGAAACGTCGTCTCGGGTCCGCCGCCGCGCCCGCTGGATCGCTATGAACTCGCCGTGGAAGGCGAGGAGATCGACTTTCTGCCCGATCCGATAAAACAGTCGGGTTGATCTGTGTTCGATGAGAGGTGCACGGTCGCCGAGATGTGTGTCATGTGTCGCTCGGCAGAGTCCTGGTGTTGTGAAGACGCGCTCCAGGAGGCCATCTCCGGGGAATGACCTGTGAAGTCCGCCGGACGAGCGAATGTATGTGGCATCTGACGAGAAGCCGTCCTTGGCCTCATCGACGAAGCCGGCCCGTTGGGTCACGCTCGGCGCATGGCGCGTCAGCCGCAGGGGAGGCACGAGAAGGGTTGTAGGGGGAGCTGCCGTCGGCTGAGCCGCCGGGTGTGACGACTACACTTCGTCGTTGCATGGCAGACCTGATACTCCCGGTTCTCGCTTTGATAGCCGGCATCGTCTCCTTCAGTTCTCCATGCAGTCTGCCGCTGATTCCCGGGTATCTGTCATACATGTCGGCGCTACCGGTCGATGATCTCGGTAATCGTGCCGCGCGGTCGACGATCCTGAAGGCAGCGTTGCTCTTCGTCGGGGGCTTCACCGTCGTGTTCACCGCTCTCGGGGCGTCATTTGCGCTCGTGGGGTCCCTCTTCTTGAGGAACGTCGATCTCATTACCCGAATAGCGGGTGTCGGGATCATCGTGATGGGACTCGCCATGTTGGGTGTCCTTCGGATTCCCGGGTATCACCGGGAACTCCGTGTGAACATGACGCGGGCTCCACGAGGGTTGAAGGGAGCTTTCCCAATGGGAATGGCCTTTGCGGTCGGTTGGACACCATGCATCGGTCCGATTCTCGCCACGATCCTCACAGTGGCAGGCGCAAGCCAGACGGTCGTGTGGGGGGCCGCGCTCCTTGCGATCTACTCCCTCGGGTTGGGTATTCCCTTCGTACTGGTGGCACTGGGGTTCCAGCGCGCTCGAGGTTCACTGACGTGGCTGAAGCGGAACGGCAGGCGAGTGGAGATCGTGGGCGGTTCGATGCTCATCGCGGTCGGGGTGATGTTCACCTCGGGGATCTGGCGGGCCATCTTCATCCCTCTTCAGAGCGCGTTCGCTCGACTTGGCTGGCCCCCGATCTGAGCCATCTCTCCGTGTCGCGTGGGATCCCCGTCAGTTCGGCAGGCCTGGATTCGACTACTACGCTGCGTCGTATGCAACGTTCGGCCGAGTCCGGTGTGTTGAAGTTTTCCAGCACCGGTCTCATGGTCTGTGATCTTCAACGGAGACGGTGATGGCACAACTCATGGGCGCGATGAGAAGAACTATCGAGGTTGATGAATTCGCTGCAGCGTTTCGGTTTCGACGTAGTGGAGGGCGACGGTCGTGACCGCCATCGTCGGCTATCTGGCCATTCTCGTCTCGCTCGCCTCCGCTGTCTGGCTGGTGGTTGCCGGGTTCCGTGGCATGTTGAGACCCGCGGCAGCAGTCGCGTCGCGGCTGAAGTGGCCCGTGTACGGCCTCGTCGGTGGTGCCGTGGTTGCGATGGCCAGTCTCGAAGTCGCTCTCCTCAGTGACGACTTTTCGATCAGCTATGTGGCAAACAACTCCACCAGCTCGACTCCGCTCCTCTACAAGGCGGCGTCGGCCTGGGGAGCGCTGCAAGGCAGCATCGTTCTGTGGGGCCTGGTTCTGGCAGTGTTCACTCTCACCGTCTACTGGGGCCTCGCTCGCAGAGAAGGTCCCGATCCTCTCGGTGCGGGCGCGCTGGCTGTGTTGGGCATCGTCTCGATGTACTTCTTCGCGCTCATGGCCAGTATTTCCAATCCTTTCGCCGTCTGCGTCATGCCTGCTTCGGTCGGCTGTCTTCAGGCCAGCAACGTGCCTTGGGCCACGGCCCGTGCGGCTCTCGAGGGGCGGGGTCCTAATCCTTTGCTCCAGAATCACCCACTGATGGCCGTCCATCCTCCGACGCTGTATATCGGATACGTAGGGCTGACTGTTCCGTTCGCGTTCGCGATGTCTGCACTCATGCGGGGCTCCAGCGGCACAGAGTGGTTGCGCCGGACTCGGTCATGGACGCTGGTCACCTGGATGTTCCTCACTCTGGGCATTGTTGTTGGTGGGCTCTGGTCCTATGAGGTACTCGGTTGGGGTGGCTTCTGGGCCTGGGATCCGGTGGAGAATGCTTCATTCCTTCCCTGGTTGGTCGCCACGGCCTTCTTGCACTCCTCGGTGGTGCAGGCGCGTCGCGGCATGTTGCAGGCCTGGAACTTCATTCTCGTCATTGCAGCGTTCGCTCTGACCATCCTCGGTACCTTCCTCACGCGGTCGGGTGTGATCAACTCGGTTCACGCCTTCAGCCAGTCTCCGATCGGGCCGGCTCTCCTCTGGTTTCTCATGGTCGTGCTGGTGGCGTCGTTCGGCCTTTTCGCCGCCAGGGTGCACTTGGTCGCCTCGTCTCCACGCCTGGACTCGTTGGCAAGTCGGGAAGGCGTGTTTCTCGGCAACAACCTTCTGCTGACCGTGTTTGCCTTCATCGTGCTGACGGGGACCCTCTATCCGATGATTGTCGAGGCGATTACCGGTGACAAGGTCGGCGTTGGTCGTCCGTTCTTCGACCGTATGGCGATCCCTCTCTCATTTGGGTTGCTGCTGGCCATGGGGATCGGGCCGGTGACGCCCTATCGTGCGGCAAAAGGGTCCGTCGTTTGGGAGCGGATTCGCGTCCCGATTCGAGCTGCGTTGGGGGTGACGGCCGTCCTGGTCGTGTTCGGCTATCGCAACCCCTACCTGTTGACGAGTGTCCTCACAGCGACGTTTGTGATGGCAGTGATCGTTCGATATCTGTTCGTATCGGCGCGCAAAGTCGCGAACCGGCACGAGATGTCGCTTCCTTCCGCGATTCTGCGCGTCATGCGAAATGATACGAGCTACTGGGGAGGACAGATTTCCCATGTGGGTGTTGCCTTGCTCGCGATCGGCATCGCCTTCTCCGCCAACCTGGCGGTGGACACAAGTGCAGTCCTGTCTCCCGGAGACACTGTGTCGGTCGCAGGATTCGACCTGACGTACGCTCAGCGCTTCGAGCGGCAGGAACCGAATCGCAGTGTCACGGGCGCTCGCATCGAAGTCTCGAGAGACGGAAGGTTGGTTTCGGTGCTGGAACCGCGCCTCAACCAATATCCGCAATCTCTCGACTCGGTCGCGACGCCGGATATCGATGCGACGCTGCGGGGAGATCTGTATCTGTCGCTGAAGAGCCTCGACGATCAGAAAGTGACCATTCGCGTCTTCTGGTTTCCGCTCATCTGGTTGGTCTGGGTGGGTGGCTTTGTCATCGCGATCGCGGCTCTGTGGTCCCGGCTCGTCAAGAAACCTGAGCAAGACCGCGCGAATGTGAGGAGGACGGAGAGTGTTTAGCTCCAGACTGCCGGGCACGCTTCTGACGTTGCTGTTGGCGGTCGTCGTCATCGTCGGCTTCGCTCTGGGAGATCCGACCCCGGAAAACCGGGCGCTCGCCATTGGACGCCGGATCATGTGCCCTGTGTGCCAGGGCGAGTCCATCGCCACGTCTCCATCCGAGACTGCCAGAGCGATGATGGACGTCGTGGAGGAAAAAGTCGCCGCAGGCGAGACCGATGAGCAGATCATCGCGTATTTCGAGGCCGCCTACGGAGAGGCGATCCTGCTCGATCCACCTTTTTCAGGGAAGACGCTGATTGTGTGGTTGCTCCCCATTCCGGTCGTTGCGATCGGCATCTGGATGGCCGTCTCTCGACGGCGTCGCGACACGACACCTGTGCACGGGCCGTGAAGGCACGACGCTCCCGCCTGGGGGAGCGCGCGGGCTGGTGGGAGGAGGACTGTCGAAACCGTGTCGGGCGGGAATGGCGGCGTGGACCCATGGGGTGATCCCCTTTTCGGTTCGGCGCAGAGGCAGTCTGCTACTACGATCTGTAGGACATTGAAGGAACGGGACCCGCAAGACGTGAACCGTTGCGGACCTTATCCGCACCTGTGGCTCGTCGAGGGAGATCCATGAGCCCCGAATCCAAGCAACCCGAGGGGGAGGCACAGCAGGATGGTGCCACGCCGCTCGAGGTTGGGAGTGAGCCGGTTGCGCCGCGTCCGCCACGTGTTCGGTATGCACGGTGGGCCGCAGTGCTCGTCGCACTTGCCGGCATCGTGCTGGGAGTCGTCTTCGGAAGCCGGTTCGGGATAGATCCCAGCTTGGTGAAGTCGCCGCTCCTCGGAAAGCAGGCTCCCGCGTTTGATCTTCCCTACCTCGAGAAGGAGGGGACCCTGTCGCTGGAGAGTCTCAGAGGCCAGATCGTCGTGGTGAACTTCTGGGCATCATGGTGTGTGGCCTGTCGAGCCGAACACGATGACTTGGTGAGGACGGCGCTGAGGTATGAGGACAAGGGCGTTCGTTTCGTGGGCATCGTGTTCCAGGACAAGCCAGAAGAGGCGATCCGGTTTCTGGACGAAATGGGCCGCGGGTACGACAGCGTGACGGACGAAGGCTCGCGTGTGGCGATCGAGTACGGCGTCTACGGCATTCCCGAGACCTTCTTCATCGACTCGGAGGGGACCGTGGTAGCGAAGATCGTCGGTGAGTCCAACATCGGGCTCCTGAGCTCCACGCTGGACACAATGCTCCGAGGGGAAGTACCCGAGTCGAGGAAGGGTGGCAATCTCCAGGCCCCGCCAGGCTCGTAGCGCGACTGTGCGTCAGATGTCTTCGGGCTTCGAGAGATCTCGGCACCGACGGATCATGGAGTATCTCGCAGGTCGGAAGGTCGTGCACGCGAGTCGTGTGGCATCGAGTGCCTCGACCGCCGACCTTTGCGGTGTTCTGCCGGCCAGGAACGCCGAGTAGCCCCCCCTCCCCCCCGGTTCTTGCGTGAGCCGGCTGCCCATAGCGCGGGCGGCCTCACGCAAGAAGGGTTGGGTGCGCCATTACAGAAGCTTTACCGAGCCATCGGACGTTCCTTGATGCCGATCCGCTTGGCTGTGCCTCAACAGACAAGACAGAGTGGGAGACGGACACCATCCGGATCCCGATGAGCGGGAAGGACATGATGATCATGAAGAAGAGATACCTGGCAGCGGGGGCCGTGATCCTCGGTTTGCTCGTGACGCCGGTCGTTGCCCTGGCGCTGTCCACCCCACCGGTCTCGACTCCCGGCACCATTCCGACGGGCATCGGGCATGAGGAGACGGATGAGATGCACGACTCGGTCTGGAACGGTGACGGCGCCGGCGATGAGTGCTCGGACGAGATGCACGCTTCGATGTGGGGCGCCGATGGCGTGCAGTCGGAAGAATGGATGGATGAGATGCACGACTCGATCCGGAACGATGACGGCACCGGCCATGAGGAGATGGACGAGATGCATGAATCCATGTGGGGCGCGGACGCTTCCGGCCACGGCTCGATGATGGGCTCCGGCTATCGCAGCGGATCAGCGTCGGGTCATGGCAACGGTGGTGGCATGCGTGGCGGCCGGTAACGGCGGCCCTCATATGTGCGAATCGGTCGGGCGCGGGAGATCCTGCGCCCTACCATCGTTGTCATGAATGGAAAGCGGATCCTCGTCATCGACGATGAGGAAGACCTCCGAACCATGCTGTCCTCCTACCTCGCTGCCGGCGGTTTCGAGGTGACGGAGGCGACCGACGGCAGGCAGGGACTCGCTCTGCTCGCGTCTCGGGACTTTGATCTCGTCGTCCTCGATGTCGGTCTTCCGGGCCTCGACGGATTCGAGGTGCTCCGTGAGCTACGGATTGCGTCCGATATCCCGGTCATCATGCTGACCGCACGGACCGAAGAGGTCGATCGGGTCGTTGGATTGACGGTTGGCGCCGACGACTACGTGACGAAACCCTTCTCACCGAGGGAACTCACCGCCCGCATCGCCGCCGTGCTTCGGAGAGCCCGATCCATTCACGGACGCGGCGATCTGCTCGAGTTCGAAGGCCTTCGCATCGACGTCGGAGCCAGGGAGGTGTTCTGCGAAGGCCGGCCCGTGGAACTCAGCGCGCTCGAGTTCGACCTCCTCGTGACTCTCGCTCGCGCGCCCCGGAGGGTGTTTACCCGAGATCAGCTCATGGAACAGGTATGGGGCGGCGACTTCTTCTTGATGGACCGAGTCGTCGACGTGCACATCTCCAACCTGAGGAAGCGCCTCGGGGACAGTTCCGCCGATCCCCGCTTCATCGCTACGGTTCGCGGCGTCGGCTACAAGTTCGTCGGCGAGTCGCCATGACGCGGCCGTTCGGCAGTCTCCGCACCAGGCTCATGGCGTCGTATCTCGTCGTGGTCCTGATCGGAGCGGTCACTTTGGTCATGATGGTCGAGCTGCTGGCCCCTGCCTACTTCGAAGGCGACGTTCGAAGCATGAACGAGATGATGATGGCCCCGGACATGACGATGGATGGCATGATATCGGGCCAGGACATGCCGGACATGTCTCACGGGTTTCTCACGCCAACCGTCGAGCAGGGTCTCCGCGACGCGTTTGCCGGCTCGCTGCGCCGTGCCCTCGTCGTGGCGCTCCTCGTCGCCGGGCTCGCCGGGATGGCGATAGCGTCCTTCGCGACGCGGCGAATCCTTGCTCCGCTGGCATCTGTCCGCAGGGTGACGCGTCGCATGGCCGGTGGGTCGTACGAGGAACGGGTGGAACTCCCTGCCGAGGTCGAACTGGCGGCGGTTGCTCAGGACGTCAACGCACTGGCACAGGCCCTCGACGAGACGGAACAGCGGCGGGTGAGGCTCATCTCGGAGGTCGCCCATGAACTCCGAACCCCGCTCACCACAATCGAGGGATACGTCGAAGGGCTCCTCGACGGTGTTTTCGAGCCGACACCGGAGATGCTCGCGGCCTGGGATCGGGAGATTCGGCGGCTCAAACGGCTGACCGAGGATCTGGGTGCCCTGTCCCGGGCAGAGGAGGGCGCCCAGCCATTGGACTTCGAGGAACTCGATGTGACGGAGCTCGTCGGCCAGGTGATCGAGCGCCTGCGGGGCCAGTTCGAGGTCAAGGGTGTCACGGTCGAAATCGAGAGGGGTGAGGAACTGAGGGTCCGAGGCGATCGCGATCGACTTTCACAGGTCTTCATCAACGTGATCGGCAACGCGCTCGCCTACACGCCACCGGGCGGGCAGGTGTCCGTCGACATCCGATCCGAGGGCCCGGACGCGCTTGTCCGAGTGACGGATACCGGACTCGGCCTGACCTCCGAACAACAGACTCAGGTGTTCGAGCGCTTCTATCGGGCGGATCACTCGGTGCCCGGTGGCACCGGCATCGGCCTGACGATCGCACGAGGTATCGCCCGACAACACGGCGGAGATATCACGGCGACGTCCACCGGGCTCGGAGAGGGTGCGACGTTCGTGATCAGGATTCCATTGGTCTGACCCGAGAAGGAGAACCGGCGGTGCTCAGCGGGAGAGCCTCGTCCCGTTGGCGATCACTGCAATCTCCGAGAGTTCGTGGGCGAGCACTGCGGCCGGAAGGGACAGGAGACCGGCGAGCGCTGCGGGGATCAGCACCGTCAGCAGGACGAGGGCCATGGCGATATTCTGAGCCACGACTCGTCGGGTTCGCCGTCCGATGGCGAACGCGTCGATGAGTTTGGTGAGATCGTCGGCCATCAGTGCCACGTCGGCGGCTTCGAGTGCTACGTCGGACCCGGCCGTACCCATCGCAATGCCCACCGAGGCAGCAGCCAGCGCGGGGGCGTCGTTGACGCCGTCGCCGACCATGGCGGCGTGCTGGTGGCGTTCTACGAGGCGGTTGATGGCAGCCGCCTTGTCCGATGGAGAAAGCCCTGCCAGCACCTCGTCCAGACCGAGATCTTCGGCAATGGCTTGGGCCGTCCGAGGATTGTCCCCGGTGAGCATGACGAGATGGTCCACGAATGCACGGAGGTCGCGAAGCGTTTCGGCGACACCGGGCCGGAGCTCATCGGCGATGCCGATCACCGCAAGAGGCTCACGGTCCCGTGTCAACACGACGGCAGTCGCGCCGGATGCTTCCAGATCGGTGACGATGTCGCTGGTGACGGGAATGCCCAGGCGAGTCAGATAGCTCGGCGACCCGATGACGTAGACGGACCCGTCGATCGTCGCACGGGCTCCCGCGCCTGGTGCAGTCTGGAAATCCGACACGGCCGGAAGGTTCAGGTCGCGCCCACGCGCCGCGGAGACGATGGCGCGCGCCAGCGGGTGCTCCGAGGAGCGTTCGATGCCGGCCGCAATGGTCAAGGCATCATCTTCGGAGATGGTCGTGAGCGGGACCACGGTGGTCACCCGTGGCTCTCCACGAGTCAGCGTGCCGGTCTTGTCCAGTGCCACCGCCCGCACCTGGGCAAGCTCTTCGAGGTAGACGCCCCCTTTGATCAGCACGCCTCGGCGGGCGGCGTTGCCGATGGCGGCTACGTAGGTCACCGGAATCGAGATGACCAGGGCGCAGGGTGCGGCGGCGACCAGCACGATGGCCGACCGTTCCGCCCATCTTGCCCACTCGCCGGTCGCGAGCCCACCCACGAGCATGACCCCCGCGCCCATGGCGAGCACGGCCGGCGAGTAGTGACGGGTGAACCGCTCCATGAACCGCTGTCCATGGCCCTTCTGTTCCTGGGCCTCCTTGACGAGACGAACGATGGCCGACAGCGTGTTGTCCGCGAAACTGGCCGTCGCTTCGACCACGAGCGCTCCTTGTGCATTCGTGGTTCCCGCGTACACCCGGGAACCGGGCGATTTCTCCATCGGCATGGATTCACCGGTGATCGCCGCTTCGTTCACTGCCGAGAAGCCCTCGACGACCACACCGTCGGTCGCCACGTTCTGACCTGGCCGAACGAGGAAGCGATCCCGGACTTGGAGCTGTTCGATGGCGATGTCGGCTTCGGTCCCGTCGGGATCGATTCGTGTGACGATCCTGGGCGCCAGGTCGAAGAGCGCCTCGATCGCCCGGCGGGAGCGTTCCTCCGTGAAGGATTCCAGAGCTTCGGATATCGAGTAGAGAAAAGCCAGGGTGGCGGCCTCCCCCCACTCGCCGAGGATCCCGGCAACGACGGCGGCGACGGTCATCAGCAGCTCGATGTCGATCCGGTGCTCTTCGATCAGTTCCTCCAGCGCCTCGGTGGCGAAGAATCGCCCTCCGGCGACGAGGGCGAGCACGTACAGGCCGGAGCTCAGCAGAGCCGGTGCACCGAGGCGCCCGGCGGCGAAGCCCGTGGCAAGGAGGAGGCCCGACGAGAGTGACCATCGCACGGGACGCGATTTCCACAGTGCGCGCAGTCGGATGCGGTGGGACGCGGTGTGGACGGATTGTGACCATCTGGGATCCGGATGGTCCATCAGCAGGGCGCGTCCTCGCATCCTTCGTGTGTATCGGGTTCCACCTGGAGCGTGGCGTGCGTAATGCCGTATTCCTCCTTCAGGAGGTCCCGAGCCTGATCGAGAACCGGGTGCGAATCCAGCTTCTGGTCGATCATGAGGTGCGCCGACGCAACATTCATGTCAGAGGTGAGGGTCCACACGTGCAGGTCGTGAACATCGATGACACCAGGCAGGATGCGGAGCCGCTCGCGCATCTCATTGACGGAGATCTCGGTCGGGGCGGCCTCGATGAGAACGCGGATGGCCTTGCGCCCGAGACGCCAGGCTCGGGGAATGATGAACAGGCCGATTGCAGCGCCGAACAAAGGATCCGCGTACAGCCACCCCGTGTAGCGCAGGATGAGCGCGGCGGCGATGACGCCGACGGAGCCGATTGCGTCCGCCATGACTTCCAGGAAGGCGCCCTCCAGGTTGAGGCTCTCCTTCGCTCCTTTCCGAAGCAACAACCACGACACGATGTTCACGATGAGGCCAAGGATGGCCACGATCAACATCGGTCCGCTCATCACCTTGGTCGGGTCCTCGAGTCGTTTTGCCGCTTCCACGAGTACGTAGGCTCCAACACCCAGAAGCAGCACGGAGTTGGCGAGCGCCGCGAGGATCTCGAGCCGGTACACCCCGTAGGTCAGGTTGCCGGAGCTTTCGACTCGCGTCGCCGCGATGATTGCTGCGAGCGACATCCCGAGTCCCACGGCATCGGTGGCCATGTGACCTGCGTCCGACAGCAGCGCCAATGATCCGGACACCACAGCCGTGATCGCCTCCACGATCATGAAGACGACGACCAGTCCGAAGGTGACCCACAGGCGCCCAATGTATTTTCTGCCGGCCGTGACGGACGCGTGAGTGTGCCCTGTGCTCATGATGTGTGCGTGTGTCGGTAGTGCTCGCCCGCAACGTCGAGCAGGAGACGGATGTGTGTGTCCGCGAGGCGGTAGTAGACGATCCGTCCTTCCTTCCGGTAGGTGACCAGGGCGGCGGCTCGGAGTTGGCGAAGTTGGTGGCTCGTTGCCGATTCGCTGAGCCCAACGAGGCCGGCCAGGTCGCCGACGCAGAGCTCGCCGGCCTCGAGAAGCGCGTAGATCAGGCGAACCCGTGCGGGGTCTGAGAGGAGTTTGAATTGATCGGCCAGCGCCCTCGCCCCGGGGAGGCTTGGAAGGCGATCCTGGACGTCGGCGACCCGCTCTGGATGAAGGAATCGCGGTCGTGGAGATGAGGCATCGAGCATGGTGCGGGAGACGTTAGGAAGAACAACACCTGAATACAAGTTCACATATTCATATATCTGGCCACAACCGGTAGCGGCATCGAGGATGTCGTCGGCGATCGCCCTGCTTGCCTGATACGAGCACCGGTTCTGCGCAGGCGGGCGACGTGTCCGCCAGGTCTATCGACGCCGCATACCCGAGAGTTCGGCGATGGACATCGACTCGGTCACCGAAGGGGACGGACTAGCGTTCCGGCGATGAGCATTCCACAATCACCAGGCTGGTTCCGCAAGGCAATCGCCATGGAGCCCGAAGAGCACACGATCGATGTCGACGGCTGCCCCATCCACTACCTGGGCTGGGGTGATCTCGACATGCCTGGGCTCGTATTCGTCCATGGTGGCGCGGCTCATGCCCACTGGTGGAGCCATCTCGCCCCGCTGTTCACCGAACGGTGGCATGTGGTGGCACTCGATCTTTCCGGTCATGGTGACAGCGGGAGGCACTCGGAATATTCGAGGGAGGTGTGGTCGCGTGAGGTCATGGCGGTGGCAGCCGATGCAGGATTCCCCGGCCCGCCGGTCGTGGTGGGCCACAGCCTCGGCGGCATGGTCATCATCGAGACGGCTGCAGCGTTCGGGGATGATCTGGCGGGCGCGGTGATCGTCGACACACCGGTGCGCCGGCCGGACCCCGAATCCGAGCAGGCCGCGCGCGGTCAGGCGTTCGTGTCTCTCGGGACCTATCCGGACCTCGAGAGCGCTCTCGCGCGATTCCGGCTGATTCCGCCGCAACCGTGTGAGAACACCTTCATCGTCGACTTCATCGCGAGAAGGTCGCTACGCGAGACCCCGGACGGTTGGACGTGGAAGTTCGACCCTCGTATCTTCGATCAGGCCTATCGCCCACTGGGCGAACGGCTCCAGGCGATCACAACGAGAGTCGCGCTCTTTCGTGGTGAGTTCAGTGCGATCGTCCCACCGGACATCGCAGAGCACATGTACGACCTCATGGGCCACAACGCTCCGGTCGTGTCCATTCCTGAAGCACATCACCATCTCATCCTCGACCAGCCTCTGGCGTTCGTGGCGGCGCTGAGGACCCTGCTGGCCGACTGGGAGCACTCGATCCCGCGCCGGGGCGAGTCGCCGCCGACCCCGGGCCCGTAGTCGGATCGGTCTCTGCTCCCGACCCGCGGCCTCGCGTCGACCTGAGGTACCTGGTACGAAGACGGCTCCGCAGCCTTCTAGTCTTGACCCGGAGAGGGAGGTATGAACAGTGCTGGAAACCGGTGACCAGGCGCCCAGGTTCGAACTCGCCGACGATGCAGGGAACACAGTCACACTCGATGGCTTCAGAGGCAGGCATCTCGTGGTGTACTTCTACCCCAAAGCCATGACTCCCGGCTGCACGACCGAAGCGTGTGATTTCCGTGATCGCAGCGACCGCCTCCGCGAGGCGGGGTATGCGGTCGTTGGCATCAGCCCTGATCCCGCTTCGCGACTGGCGAAGTTCAAGGAGAAGGAGCACCTGAATTTCCCGCTGCTCTCGGACGAAGATCATGCGGTCGCCGAGGCGTACGGGGCATGGGGAACGAAGAAGAACTACGGCAGGGAGTACGAGGGAATCATTCGCTCCACGTTCGTCATCGGGCCCGACGGCACGGTGGTTCGGGTGTACCGAAACGTCCGCGCCAAGGGGCATGTCGAGCGGCTGATCGCAGAGATGCCATGAGAGTCGTCGCGGTCATCGTCCTCGGGCTCCAGGTTCTGCTGATGCAGTCGGCACTGGCGGCCGATACCACGTCACTTGCCGACCAGGCGGCATTTCGCCACTACGCCATCGAGGAGGGCGCACCCGTCGACGTCGACGCCATGGAGCAGCTCGTCACGGATCTTCCCGACACGCCGGCCCTCTACTTCGTGGCGCTCGCCGAAGATCCCCCGGAGGGTGCCGATGTGGTCGCCAGAGACATCCTCACGGCGCTGCCTGGCGGAACCGTGATCGTGGTGACCCCAACCGATCTGGGGACTGTCAGCAGTGACTTTTCCGATGGACAGCTCAGCGACGCTCTCGACGCCGGCATCGATCTCTATGACACCAGCTACGTCGAAGGTTTCCGAGCGTTTGCCAATGTCCTGACCGGCGCGCCGATGATCACGGCCACGGCTGCCGGCAGTTCCGGAGGCGGTGGTGCGGGAGTGCTCGTCCCGGTATTGCTGATCGGCGGTGTGATCGTTCTCGTGGTCGTGTTGATGAGAAAGGGGAAGAAAGGCGACGAGGAGATCGAGCGGCGCCGTGTCGAGGAGGCTCGCGACGAGATCAAGACGCAGCTCGACGCGATCGCGAACCGAATCATCGAACTGAGCGACCAGGTGTCGATCACCGCCAACGACGAGGCTACCGAGCACTATCGGGCCGCGACTACCACATTCGATGCTGCACAAGGCGCCTTCGAGAGCGCGGATACCCTTGCCGCCCTCGAGGATCTTTCCGACCGGTTGGACCGGGCGCGCTGGCAGCTCGAAGCGGCCGACGCGATCAGCGAGGGCCGTTCCGCACCGCCGGAGCCGCAGGATCGCCCTTCGTCGTGTTTCTTCGACCCGGCGCACCGGGGTGGGACGGAGGAGGGGACCATCACGACGCCTGCCGGGGTGAAGATCGTGAGCGTCTGTCACGAATGTGCCGAGAAGCTTCGCAACGGGGAACGGCCGAGATCGCGCGACATTCTCGTCGGCGGCCGTCGCGTGCCCGCGCCCATGGCGCCGCGGTCGCACGGCGGTGGAGGGCTGGACTGGATGGACGTGTTCCAGATGGCGGTGGCCGGCATGGGGACGGCGGCACAGTACCGAAGTCGCTCGCCGCGGCGGCGTGTCGGATCTTCTCGATCCCGTTCGATCCGACGGACCGCCGTCATCCCACGTTCGAGGGTCTCCGTCGGACGGTCGGCGCCCTCGAAGATGACGGGTCGGGCACGCCGCAGACGGCGCTGACCACTTAGGATGGACACGCAGACAACAGGAGGAAAGTAGTGGGGTTCTTGAAACGACTTTGGGGGTACCTGGTGACGCTCTTTCGTGGTGCCGCGGAGCGGGCGATGGACCCGGAGGTCGAAGTCGAGCAGGCGATGAACGAAGCCAGGCAGCAGGACCAGAAGCTCCGGAACCAGGCCGCCCAGGTGATCGCCCACCGTACGCAACTCGAAGCCAGGATCGAGAGCGCCGCGGATGATCTCGGTGAGGCTCGGGAGATGGCCAAGCAGGCGTTGTTGAGAGCCGACAAGGCAAAGAAGGCAGGGGACACCGAGGCGGTCGGAAAATGGACCCGTGCAGCGCAGAGCCTCGCCATGAAGCTTCAGGCCGCGGAGAACAGTCTGGCCGGATTCAAGGAGCAGTACGGAGTGGCGGTCACGCAGGCCGAGAATGCAAAACGGGCAGTCGAACAGAACGCCATGCGGCTGCAGGAACTGGCCGCCAAGAAGATGGAACTGATCGGCCGCCTCCAGCAGGCGAAGATGCAGGAGGCTGTGAACAAGACGATCGAATCGATCTCTGCCTCCATGGAGGTTGATGCTCCGAGCCTCGACAGAGTGGAGGAGAAGATCACACAACGCCTGTCCCAGGCGAAAGCCAAGGCGGAACTGCGTGAGGCCACCCCTGAAGGTGCCGAGGCGGAGCTTCGTGAGGCGATATCGGTCACACAGGCCGATGCAAAGCTGGAAGAACTACGTAAGGAACTCGGGCTCACCGAAGAGGCTTGATCCCAGCGTCGAGGCGGTGTGGTGGAGGCCGTCCCGCTCTCGCGTGGGGAGGCACATTCTCGACCGGTACACTTCCGCCTGCCCGCGTTGAAGGAGCAGGATGGAACCTCGTCGCCGCCCGACTGCCAGCAGGGTCCTCGGCGCCCTCGCCGTCGTCACGTTCCTTGCAACACTGTTCCTCTGGTGGCTCGGCACGCTGCCCGGTCACTTCGTTCCAGCTGTCGGGAGAGTGATCTTCGGGGACATCCCCGACGCACTCATCGCTGTCTTCTACGTTGGAGTGGCGGCGTTTCTGGCGTTGAGCATCCATCTGTTCTCCCTGCGGGCCCGTAACTGGGAACGGGGCGCTTTTGAACGTCGTTGGGGGCAGTGGAAGGAACGGGTGCTGGCTCTCGACTCGGGTCTTCGCATGCGCACCCTTCTCGAGGAGCGTACCGCCGGGTGGATGCACGCGATGATCTATTGGGGATTCGTCGTCCTGTTCCTGGGCACGGTCATCCTCGAAATCGACCATCTCCTGCCGATGAGTCTGAAGTTCCTCCAGGGCGGCTTCTACCAGGGCTACTCGGCGGTGCTCGATGTGGCCGGCGTCGTGTTCGTGACAGGAGTGCTCTGGGCAGCCGTCCGTCGGTACGGACAGCGCCCGTGGCGGCTGCGGTCCAAGACCAGGGACGAAGACGCCTGGATCCTGTTCACCCTTGCGATGATCGGAATCACCGGGCTTCTCGTCGAAGCGGCACGGATCTCCCTCTCCGGGCGCCCATCCTTCGAGACGTGGTCGATCGTCGGCTACCCGCTGAGCTTTCTCTTTCCTGCTGCCGTGGCGCAGGCGTGGCATCGGGCCTTGTGGGTCCTGCACGTCGTCTCGTTCGTCGGTTTCGTAGTGCTGCTGCCGACCACCAAACTGCGGCACATGCTCGTGTCTCCGGCCAACATGGCGCTCTCTCCACGCGAGCGAACCAAGGGAGCGATGCGAGAAATGCCGAACCTCATGGAGGTCGAGGACATCGAGACGGTTGGCGCCTCGGTCGTTGCAGACTTCACGTGGAAGCAGTTACTCGACACCGATGCGTGCACCGTCTGCGGCCGGTGCATGTCGGTGTGTCCGGCCAACGTGACGGGCAAGCCGCTCGATCCCAGGGAGATCATCCTGAAACTCGGACAGGTGGCCACGGTGACCGGGTGCCCGGTCGTCTCTCCGACGGTCATGGCGGACGCCGCGATCACGATCACCGCAGACAACGTCTTCGAGCGGATCAGCGCCGAGGAAGTGTGGACGTGCACGACGTGCCGCGCATGCGACGAGGTGTGTCCTGTGAACATCGAGATCGTCGACAAGATCCTCGACATGCGCCGATATCTGACCTTGATGGAGTCGGACTTCCCGTCAGAACTCGGCAAGACCTACCTGGCGCTCGAGAACCAGGGCAACCCATGGGGGATGGGCCGGCAGGATCGTGCGGCATGGACCAGACAACTCGACTTCGATGTCAAGATCTTGGGTGAAGACGGTGTGGAGAGCGCCGAATACCTGTACTGGGTCGGCTGTGCCGGGTCGTTCGACGATCGGAATCAGAAAGTGACCGTCGCCACCGCCAGGCTGCTCCACGAAGCCGGAGTGGACTTTGCCATTCTGGGCCCACGAGAAAAGTGCTCCGGCGACCCTGCCCGACGGTCCGGCAATGAGTACGTCTTCCAGCAGTTGGCGTTGGAGAACATCGAGACGATGAATGACTCGCGTGTGCGCAAGATCATCACCCAGTGCCCCCACTGCTTCAACACGCTCAAGAACGAATACCCGCAGTTCGGTGGCGACTATGAGCTGATCCACCACAGCGAACTGCTCTCGGCCCTCGTCGAAGAAGGAAGGCTGAGTCCCGAGCCGTCGGATGGGAAGAAGATCACCTATCACGATCCGTGCTACCTGGGCCGGTACAACGACGTCTATGAAGCTCCCCGTTCCGTCGTCGGCACCGGGCTCGTCGAGATGGAGCGCTCGGAGAGCTCGTCCTTCTGCTGTGGCGCCGGTGGCGCCCAGTTCTGGATGGAGGATCGAGTCGGCAAGAAAGTGAACATCGAACGTGCGCAGGAGGCGATCGCCACCGGTGCAGAGGAGGTCGCGGTCGCCTGCCCGTTCTGTTTCATCATGATGGACGACGGTGTCAAGGAGTTGGGGAAGGAGATTCCCGTCAAGGACATCGCCCAGATCCTTTCCGAGCGGATCTTCCCCGGGAAGTAGGTACGCGGCACCGGGAGGCCGGCGCAGTGCCTCGACCGGCAACCCTTGCGGTACCCTGCCGGCCAGGAACGCCGAGCAACTCCCTTCCCCCCGGTTCTTGCGTGAGCTGGTTGCCCATGGCACGGGGCGGCCTCACGCATGAAGGGTTGGGTGCGCCTCCGTTCAGACGCCCCTGCCTCGGCAACGACACACCGAACGCTGCCTGTCAGGGCACTAGTCACTGGGATGACACCCTGGTTGACTCCACGTTGTGACCGCACCCTGTAGTACGTTGACCACTAATAGCGCTGATAGTGGAGTGACCATGACACGTAGCTGCAAAGAGCACGACTTCGGAGACCCTGTTGGAGTCGGCGGGGGAATCGTTCGCCGCGCCTGCTCGCGCTGTGGCGCAGTCCATCTCGATATCACCCGGCAGGAAGTACTCGTGAACTCGGGCCTCTTCCAGTCGGGTCGTGTCAAGTGGATGACCTGGGAACCTGCACCGGAAGCGCCGGTTCACCATGAACGCGGGTTCGGGAAAGCCCCGGGGGGACGCCGCAGAGTGGCAACGGTCATCGCGTAGTTCTTGCTGCGGTCGCGATAGCCGGTTTCGAGTCATCAGTCATCAGTTCTCGGTAAGTGGTCGATGCGGTGTCCTCTTGCCGGGAACGCTTCGACGGCTGACGGCTGACGGCTGACGGCTGACGGCTGACGGCCGGCTACTCCTGGACGACCTCCCATACCGCGCCGGTGCGGGGTGGCAGAGCCAACCGGACGATGTCGCGATCTGCGTTGACACCACCTTCGCCCCAGAGTGTCCGATAGTTCCCGGCGAGACCGTGGGTCTGGAACGATGCGGATGCCGCGCTGTCTCCGGCATTGACGGCGACGATGATCCTCTCGCCTTCTTTCACCCTGGAGAATGTGATCATGTGGTCCACCGCGGCGAGTGAGCGGTACTCGCCGTGGCGGAGTGATGGATGGTCGCGGCGAAGAGCGATCAAGGACCGGAACGTGGCCCGCAGATCGTGGTTCCACGCGTCTTCGTCGTTCCAGGGAAATGCACCGCGCGATTCCGGGTCCTTCCCACCTGTCATCGCGATCTCGTCCCCGTAGTAGATGCTCGGTGCGCCGGGGAAGGTGAACTGCAACAGGGCCGCAAGTTCGACCGAGGTCGTATCACCTCCGGAGACGGTCGATACCCGAGGCGTGTCATGTGATCCGAGCAGGGTGAGGTTCGCTTCCGCCGTATCCTTCGGGTAGGCGGCGATCAGTCTGTCGATGCGATCGCGATAGGCACTGGCATCCAGCGCCGGGGTGAGGGGATAGTTCTGGCCTGCGGCGAGGCTGTTCTTGATTCGGTATCCGGCCGTGAACGCGAGGGTGTATCCGGCAAAGAGGTAGTTCATCGTTCCGTCGAAACGGTCACCCTTGGCGATCCAATCGCTTGCGTCGTCCCAGATCTCGCCGACGATGTAGGCCTCGGGGTCGATCGTCTTCACTCGGGAACGGAACTCTTCCCAGAATCCCTCCGTCCTGATCTCCTGTGGTACGTCGAGTCTCCACCCGTCCGCACCTCGGCTGATCCAATGCTCGGCGACACCCATCAGGTACTCACGTACCTCCGGGTTCTCCGTGTTGAGTTTCGGAAGTCCGCGAAGACCCCACCATGCCTCGTAGTTCGCAGGCAGATCCTCTTCATAGGGGTGCAGCGGCCAGCCCTCGATGAAGAACCAGTCCTTCCACGGGGAGGCCGGTCCGTTCTCCGCGACGTCGTGAAACGGGAAGAAGCCTCGGCTTGCATGGTTGAACACGCCGTCGAGAATCACCCTGATCCCTCGATCGTGGCAGGCTCCCAGGAGGGTGTCGAAGGCCTCGTCGCCTCCCAGCATGGGGTCGACCCTGTAGTAGTCGAAGGTGTGATACCGATGGTTGGTCGCCGACCAGAAGATCGGGTTGAGGTACACCGCCGTGATGCCGAGATCGGTCAGATAGTCGAGGTGCTCTTCGACACCGAGCAGGTCCCCACCCTTGTACCCGTGTACGGTCGGCGGCGATTCCCACGACTCGAGGTTCGATGGCTTGGCGACTCGCTCCGATCTTGCGAACCGATCGGGAAAGATCTGATAGAAGACGGCGTCGGAGACCCAGGACGGTGGTGTGTTCATGTGCGATGGCGAGTCTTGCATGAGCGGTCGGTAACGCATAACGGGTGGCACACGTTTCGCGCCCTGGTCTCCCAACTGCCCTGCACGGAGTTGTCGTGCTCTTGCCTGATCGCAGAAGGTGCGGTGTCCGGCGGGGATTCCGCGGGAGGATCTGCCTGCCCGGATCGGATGCATGCGTCGAGCGCGTTTCCAACGGTCCTATCTGGAACGATGTGCTGCGATCGATCGCTGCACCGGTGCGACGTGCTCGATGAGTTGGCGGGGAGGGGCAGACGCCTGCCGTGCCGCTGCCCGGATGCTCGCGAGAGTCGGGATCAGGCCCGCAGGCTCCAAGCCGAGGGCTCGTCGCGCCTCTCCGGCTGTCGTGGCCGGGTCGTCTGCTCGATTGACCAGAGGTATCGGTGTGGGCCCCTGCCACGCGGCGACGAGCATCGAGGCACGCACGAGCCCGGTGGGGCCGGCGTCACAGACGAGCACGGCGGTGTTGGCCTGTCGCAGGATCGTCTCGCCCTGGGGCCATGGCCCCAGGTCTACGACGACGACATCGAAGGAGCCGAGCGCCGACCGAACGAGTTCCCAGCGGAGGGCGGCCGTGAGTGGACCTCCGTCGATGCCCGCGAGCACGGAGATGGGCCCGACGCTGCGAGCACGGTCGTCAGGCAGTTCTCCGAAGGATCGGACGGCATCGAACGCGTCCGCGAGGCCAGGATGAGGACGAAGCCCGAGACGAATGCCAAGCGACGGTGGGTCGAGGTCGACGAGGAGCGTTCGGTGTTCTCGTGCGGCGCCCCACGCGATGGCGATGGAGATCTCGGTGCGTCCCGGCGCTCCCCTGGGACCGGTCACCGCGACGAGTGTGCCCTCGGGCGATGTCGGAGGAGTCGTGATCGAGAGTGCCTGGACGGTGCGGAGCAGCCGGAGCGCCGGAGTGTCGTCGGGAAGGATCGCGTCCGCGCCGGCCGTCTCGAAGAGCCGCTTCCCAGGCTCGTCGCCGGCAGGGTGAATTCCGACGACTCGAATCCCTCTGCGTCGCCACGCCTTCACGATGGCGGGGGAGATCCACGGTGTTTCCGATCCGGCCACGATGACGCTCGGCGAGCGGCGAGTGGCTTCTTCCGGCTCGTACGCTCGCGCGACGACCCGCACTGCCGCAGTTTCTCGAGCAAACGACACGAAGACTTCCTCCCAGGCACGGGCGGTGAGCACGGTTGCCACGGATGCACGACTCATCGGAACTGTGCTTGCGTGATGTGAAAGAGGGGGACCACCGACCCCTCGAGGGTTACATGATCCAGCCCGACTCCGGTGATGGTGCCGGCGACGATCGACCCTTCGACGGTGACGACGATGGCGCTCTCCTGCCGGTCTTCTGCATCGAGGAAGCGATCTCGCAGCGTCCGCGTCCTCCTGTGGAGTGTTGCTGCGGCTTCCTGCTCGGCACCGAGGACCTCCTCGAACTGGGATCGGAGGCGGCGGGTCAGCTCAACGAGATCGGGATGTCGCAGCGGATCCACCGTGCATCCTCCTCACAAGACACATATAACCATCGTTAGCAATTGTTAACATAGACCAAAGACGATTAGCAAGCAAGTAGAAGAGGGGTCTTTCTTTCGCGTTCTGGGTGGGGCGGGTAACCTTGATTCGATGTCGGTGTCTCGCAGTGTCTGTGTGGCCCTTGTTGCCACTGCCCTTCTCTTCGCCTCGCTTCCGGGCGGCGAGGCAGCGCTCGCGCAGACCAAGGGCGATGTCGACGAGGCTCGGCAAGAGGCGAACCGGGCGAAATCGGCACTCTCCGATGCGCAGCAGGTCGCCGATCAGGCGAATCTTGTTCGCTCCGGTGTCGAGGCCGACCTGCTGTCCCGGCTCGATGCCGTCGAGCGGACCAGTGCCGATCTCGACGTGGTGTCCTCCAAGGTCATCGAGCTCCGTGGCCAGATCGAGGATGCAGAGCTGCTGGTCAGGTCACTGCGCACTTCGGCGGACGAACGAGCCGTGGAGGCATATATGAGTTCGTGGTCGACCGACATCGGCCTGGTTGTCCTCTCCGCCGATCTCACGCAGGCGCTCGTTCTCGAGGATGTCGCCGAGACGGCGCGCGAGGACGATCTGGCCCAGATCAACGAGCTGACGATCCAACGCCGCATCCTGAACGAACTGCGCTCCGACCAGGAGTCGGAGCAGCAGCGGCTCAGGCGAATACAGGATGATCTGACATCCCAGGTCAACGTTCTCGAGCAGCTCTTCCTTCAGGCGGACGTGGAGGTTCGGGCGGCGTTTCTCGCGGTCGACGAATCCGATCGACAGTATCGGGCAGCCCGCAGCAAGGCAGTGGTTGCGCAGAGGGCGTATGACGAGGCGCAGCGAAGGCTGCGTATCGGCAGAGGTGTGGAGCGATGGCGGCCTCTCGTCCAGAAGTACTTCCCGCCCGAACTCATCGATCAGGCTCTCGCCGTCATGTACTGCGAAAGTGGCGGAGATCCGGATGCGACGAATCCGCGTTCCAACGCCGCCGGCCTCTTCCAGTTTCTCAGGGGCACGTGGGCCATCGCCAGTGTTCGGGCCGGGTTTGGCGGATACAGCCGGTTGGACCCGGAGGCGAACATCGCTTCGGCCGCATGGCTCGTGGACTACTCCATTCGGACCCGCCACCCCGCCGGGGCATGGGGCCACTGGTCCTGTAGGCCGTAGCGTCATGGATCGTATCGAGATCAGTGGTGAGAAGGAATGGTTCTCTGTTGCCGATATCTGCGCGCACATGGAGGTGACCCCCTACGTGGTCACCTCCCTGTTGCGAGCGGGTGAGATTCCGGCTGTGAAGTTCGGCAGAGAATGGCGGGTAGCCAGGCGAGACCTGGAGGATTGGATCAACGCGCAGCGCAGCCGCAATGCCTGATCCGATCGAGTTCGTTCCTGACCGTTGGGCAAACGGAGGAGAGGTCGTCGGACGATGGCAGGGCAAAGCCGTCTTCGTGCCCGACGCGTTGCCGGGCGAGCGGATTCGTGTCCGCATCGTACGAGAGAAGTCATCGTGGGCGCGCGGAGAACTCCTGGAGGTCCTCGAGCCGTCTCCGATGCGTACGGCGGCGCCATGTCCCGCGTTTGGCTCTTGCGGGGGATGCCAGTGGCAACACGTCTCCTACGATGCTCAGCTCGAGGCAAAACGGCAGATTGTCCAAGGGCAGCTCGAGCATCTCGGAGGAGTGGACGATCCCATGGTTCGAGAGACGGTTGCGCCAGGGGCGCCGTTCGGGTATCGAAACCGGATGACGTTTCACGTCGCAGGCGACCACCTCTCGATGTACCGCAGGCGGTCGAGGGATCCCGTGGCCATTCAACAGTGTCATCTCCTCGTTCCGGCTCTCACAGATCTCTTTGCCCGCCTCGACCCGGTCGAGGGTGTCCGGCAGGTGACGATCCGGAGCGGGACACGTACGGGCGACCTTCTCGCCGTCGTCGTGGGAGACATTCCCTCCGGCGCCGAGGCCTGGGGGGCCGCTGTCGCCCGGTCGGGCCGCGGCCGACTGCGAGCCGTCTTCGGTGAGCCTTTCATCCGTGAGGAAGTGGCAGGCGCACGTTTCCGTATCTCCGGGGAGGCATTCTTCCAGGTGAACACGGACGGCGCGGAGGCCCTTGTTCGGCTCGTCGGCGAAGCTCTCGATCCTCGTTCCGACGACGTATTGATCGATGGCTACTCCGGTGTGGGTCTGTTCGGTGCAACGATCGGCCGTAAGGTTCGCAAGGTCATCGCCGTGGAATCCGACGCGAGAGCGCTCGGCGACCTTCGTCACAATCTCGGCGGCATACAGGCGCAGGTCGTCGGGCATCGCTTCGAGGCCGGAGTCGGAGGAGCGTGGGACATTGCCATCGTCGATCCACCTCGTGTCGGGCTCGGCAAGGGGGGAGTCGATGTGGTGGTCTCGGGAGGACCCCGGGCCGTCGCCTATGTGTCGTGCGATCCGGCGTCCCTCGCCCGGGATTCCCGATATCTCGCCGACCATGGATATCGACTGCAGTGGGCCACACCGGTCGACCTGTTTCCTCAGACGTTCCACATCGAGACGGTCGCCGTCTTCACGCGTTGAAGTCTCGTCGCCCGAGGAGGCTCGGGATCGGCGTATAGTCACGTCTCATGCACATCGATGCTCTGATCCTCGCCGCCGGCCCCTCGACGAGGCTGGGTGAGCCGAAGCAACTCCTCGACTGGGGAGGGCCGACGCTCCTCGGGCACGTGGTCGCGATGGTCTCGAGTTTCCCGATCGATGAGACGTGGGTCGTACTCGGTTCGGGGATCGAGGACATCCTCGAGCGTGTGGAGTTCGGCGATGCAGGGATCATCCAGAACCTCGAATGGGAAGAGGGAATGGCGTCCTCGTTGAGGGTTGGTCTCGACACGATCGCGCGCGAAGCGAAAGCGGACGCCGTCTTGATCGTGCTGGGAGACCAGCCGGAGGTGGACCCGGAGGTCGTTCGGCAGCTCATCGACCGGTACGAGGAGACGGGAGCATGGGCCGTGATCCCCAAGTATCGCTATCAGCGCGGGAACCCGGCTCTCATCGATCGCGCCCTGTGGCCGCGGCTGATGAGTCTCGAAGGCGACCAAGGTGCACGTACGCTGCTTCAGGCCCATCCTGAATGGGTCGAGGAGGTATGGTTCTCCTCCACCATTCCCAGAGATGTGGACACGGCCCGGGACGCGGAGGACCTCCACCCGGACCGGCACGGCTGACTCGAGGTCTCTTCGTACTCTTTCAGCGCCGACCAAGGCGTGTCGATCCCGGCTCGAAGGCACACGAGGAAGCGATGGGTCATGTACGAACTTCCTGCGGGAGACGAGCGCGAAGGCTGCGACACTAGTCTGCGGCTCGAGGGAGAAAGGAATCTGGATGGCGTCGATTGACGAACTCAGTGGGATCAGCGTGGTATCCGCCCGGAGTCTGCGGCGATCACGCGTACGGACCACGGAGGCACTGTTGAAGCGCGGACGCACGCGGCGGGGGCGACGTCAGCTGGCCGAAGAGACCGGGCTGATGGAGCGGCAGATCCTCCAGTGGGTGAATCGTGCGGATTTGATGCGCATCAGGGGCATAGGAGGAGAATACGCCGATCTCCTCGAGGCTTCGGGCGTCGACACCGTCAAGGAACTTCGTCGCAGGAACGCCGCCTCGCTGACGAACAAGATGATGCAGGTCAACGATGAGCGCAAGCTGGTTCGGCGACTCCCCACCGAAGGAATGGTCGCCCGTTGGATCAGCCTGGCAGCCGAGACGGAGCCGGTGATCAAGCGCTAGAAGTCGTCAGTTCTCAGTCGTCAGCCGCCAGTCTGGCTCGCTTCGCTCGGCGGCACGTCGTATCTCGTGCCGCGGCGGATGTTGATCCAAGACCGTGGGGCGAACGTCAGAGCTCCTGTTGGAGATCGAGCTGGAATCTGGAAACCGGGTGTCCGTCATCAGTCTGACGTGCGCGAAGCGTCACGCTCGCCCCACGATCGCGCTGCGGTCTTGGACACGGCATCGGGCACCTTTCGCGACAGCGGAGAGGGGAACCGGCCGGTTCCCCTCTCCGCGAACCCGACTTCGGCTCAGGCAGCGGTCGTGGTCGTCTTCGCTGCGGGTTTCTTGGCCGCGGTGGTGGTCTTCTTGGCTGCCGGCTTCTTGGCAGTGGTCGTCTTCGCTGCGGGTTTCTTGGCCGCGGTGGTGGTCTTCTTGGCTGCCGGCTTCTTGGCAGGAGTCGTTTTCGCTGCGGGTTTCTTGGCCGCGGTGGTGGTCTTCTTGGCTGCAGCCGGCTTGGGTGAGGGTTCCTCGACGACCTCGATTCTCTGTGGTGTCGTGGGAGTTGGACGGAAGGAGTTCCGCCACGACTGCAGGATGTCGTCGAGATGCTCGCGCAGCTTGCCGACCTGCTCCTGAATCTGATCGAGGTCCACACGTCCCGCGAGGTCGTCTACGAGTTCCTCGACACCTTCGCGTTCCCTGATTCGCTCGATGAGCTTCTCGCCCTCGGCGGCCCAGGCGTCGAGCTCCTTGGTGAGCTCTTCGTTCATCCGATCACGAAGATCATGAACCTTGCCCGAGACGTCGGTGATCCGCTCGGTGAAACGGCGAGCGGTGACGACCGGCGCACCGACTGCTGCGTAGAGTATCTTCTTGGATGTCTCGATGATCATGATGGTTCCTCCTCTTCCTGGACGTACGTTCGGTAGATGTCCAGGAGTACACGCTTTTGTCGCTGGGTCAATTGAACGTCCGACTCGACGGCTTCAACCACCGACGGTGGGTGAAAGCCCTCGTCGAGCAGACCGGCCCGTTGGTAGAGCGACTCGGCCTGGATCGACAGCCCACGGGCGATCGACTTGAGGATCTCCGCGGACGGCTTGCGCAGCCCGCGTTCGATCTGACTGAGATAAGGGTTCGAGATTCCGGCGCGATCGGCCAACTTCCGCAGCGAAATGTTCGCCCGTTCGCGCTGCTGGCGTATGAACGCACCAAGATCGACACCCCGACGCTCTTCCTTCGGTCCTTTGCTCATGGCTAACAGTATAGGCACAACTGCTAACTACTGCAAGCAGTCTAGAAGATGGTGGTTCGCGTCGACAGGATGCGATCGATCTCTGTTTGGATCGTGTCTCTGACGTGCTCGGTGATCTCGAGGATGGCCATGCGATCGGGATGATCGGTGACCGGACCGGGATCGACGGGTGCAAGAAAGTGGATGCGCCAGTGGACGGGGAGTGGGATCGGATTGAGCCATACGGCGATCTCATCGACGCGTTGCTCGGGAAAGGCGAGACGGACGAGTTGCGCCAGCTTGCGGGAAGTGAAGAGCGCAGGGTGCACTTCCTCGGACCCGACGATGGCCACCGGCACGATCGGCGCGCCGGTTCTCATGGCGAGATGGACAAAGCCACCCCTGCCGAATCTGCGAAGCCGATATGCTTCCGACATCGGTTTCTGGAAGCCGCGGACACCCTCGGGAAAGACACCGAGAAGACAACCGTGGTCCAGAACCCAGCCGGCGTCCTCCGGTGCAGCAAATGCCGCTCCGGCCTTTCGATACAGGTGTGAGAGCGCAGGGAGCATGTTGAAGATCTCGGTTGCGACGACCCGGAGCCGTCGAGGTATGGGGCTCTCGTTGGCCACGGCGAGAGAGAGCATGAAACCGTCGTACGGTAGGGCGGCGCCTCCGTGGTTGGCTGCGAGAACCGCAGGGCCGGTTGTCGGCACTTGCTCGATCCCGGACACTTCGACGCGAAAGTAGTCGTAGTAGAGGTAGTTGCCGAGGTGCCAGGCCATCTCTGCCACGACGGGATCGAGCCCGAGTGCGTCGATGTCGTAGGAGGCGAGGAGGAGGTGTCGGACCAGTGCCGGCCACGTGTCGAACCCGAGCTTTCCGAGTGCGGGAAGCGAGATGTTCGAGATGTCGACTCCTCCATGGAGGGAACATCGGTGTTCTTCCTTGACGACCGGCAGGCCACACGTGAATCTCTCTGCGGTCGAGAAGTCGCAGAGTATCTTGCCGTCGACCATGTCCGCGAACCGTTTCTGGGCTGCGCTGCGTCGATCAGACACTCGGGGCTTCTGGATCGAAGGGAGCGGTCGGGTCGTCTCGGCGGCGCGGAGTGACCGCGCGACGGCAGCGACCAGATCCTCCTTCAGCATCTTCGAGCGTCCGGTGATCTCGAGCGAACGGGCGAGAGAGCGGAGCTGTTCGACCGGCAGCCGCCGCAGCAACGTTTCCATTCAGGAACTCCGTCCGTAGCCCGCGAGGACCGTCTCTCTGCAGTTTCTGTCGGGCCGGAATCCGAGAATCTCCGTGCGTGCCCTCGGATCGACCACTCGCCCGTGGCGAAACAGGCGGACGAGGTGTTCGGGAAGGCCAGAAGCCGGCAGCTCGGACGTTCTCACGATCCTGCGGAAACAGCGCTCGGGGAGCGGCCGGGGAATTCGCCTCCCAAGTCGCAAGGTTCGGCTCAGATACGTCTGGCCGTCCGCCGCCACATCGAACGTGCCGGGGATCGGATGCGCGAGGGCATGCTCGAGCACCCGGACTGCGTCGTCCTCGTGCAGGAATTGAAGGCGAGGGTCGTAGCCGAGGATGGTGGGAACGACACGGCGAGTCAGAAAACGGCTGAGAGCGTTGTCGATCGCCTCCCCGAAGATCGGGGCGAACCGCAGGATGGTCACCGTGATGTCCGGGCGCTCCTCTGTGAAGGAACCGGCAGAGGCTTCCATGTCTCTGAGGGCGCTCTCATATGGTGCAGAGTCGCCGGTCGAGCGGGTCTCGGTCGCAAGCACGGATGGCAGCCGCGGGCTGGTCCCATGAGCTGCGAGATCGGAGCGAATGATCAGCCGTCTGACTGTCGAGAGGCGGCTGAGCGCGCCGAGCAGTGTCTGTGTCGCGATCGGGATCGTGCTCGTTGCCCGGTGGACGGTCTGTAGATGTATGACCGTGGTGGGGGCGAGATCAACAACACGATTCGCGAACTCGAGCGTGTCGAGGCGCGTCTGATGAAAAACCGCAGGGATGTGGGTCTTGATGTCGTCGATACCGATGATCGTTGTGTCGGCGTGGCGACTGAGGCGCCGGACCAGTCCGGCGCCTGTCCAGGTAGCCGCTCCGGTGACCAGGATGCGTTCCACATGTGGAGTGTAGGGGCGGTCGAGGTACCGTTTCCCAGTACCATCTATGGCTGTGGACGCCATCATTGTGCAGCAGGCGATGGACGAGGATCCCGACAGCCTCCTTGTGCTCGCAGATGAAGTGGCCGAGGATGCCCGCTGCACGGGGGCACTCGTCGGTGTGGATGATGAGGGCGCAATACTCGTTACCATTTGGGACTCCGGTGCCGTCGGCGAGGTGGAAGAGGGATTCAGGGCCGTGTACGGCGACAGGGTGCGGAGGATGCAACTAGTCGACCCGAGGGTCGGGTGAGTCGATGATCATTGTGATGAAGAAGGACGCACGTCCCGAGCAGGTCGAGGCCGTTGCCGGCCGGGTTCGATCGGCAGGTGCGGAGCCTCACATATCCAAGGGGCAGGTCAGGACCCTGATCGGCGCGGTCGGCAACCTCGACGCGGTGCGCCAGATACCGTGGGAAGCGGTGCCGGGCGTGGCTCGAACGGTGTCCGTCACAAAGCCGCTCCGATTCGTCGGTCGTGACCTCCAGGAGGAGAGCACGGTCATCGAGGTCGGTGGGCACCGTATCGGCGGCGGGACGCTCACGATCGTCGCCGGTCCATGTGCCGTCGAGAATCGCGATCAATTGCTGCGTGCGGGAGAGGCCGTCAAGGCGGCCGGTGCCCACATCCTGCGCGGCGATGCATTCAAGCCGCGCACCTCCCCCTACTCGTTCCAGGGACTTGGTGAAGAGGGACTCGAACTCATGGCGGCTGCCCGTGAAACACTGGAGATGCCGTTCGCTGCCGAGGTGCTGGACCCTCGCGATGTCACCATGGTCGCCTCCTACGCCGACATCGTCCGGATCGGCTCTCGGAACATGGCCAACTTCCCGCTCCTTCGCGAAGTCGGTCGCCAGGACCGGCCGGTTCAGCTCAAGCGCGGTTTCACCGCGACCATCGAAGAGTGGCTGGACGCCGCGGAGTACATCTACAAGGAAGGCAACCACCAGATCATGCTGGTGGAACGGGGCATCCGGACGTTCGAGACGGCCGCACGCAACACGCTCGACATCACCGCTGTCCCTGTCGTCCAGTCGATGAGCCATCTGCCGGTCTTCGTCGATCCGTCGCATGCGTCGGGGAAACGGTCGTTGGTCGCCCCGCTGACACGCGCCGCGGTTGCCGCCGGTGCCGACGGAGTCATGATCGATGTGCATCCAGAGCCTGAGTTGGCGCTGGTCGACGGATCCCAGGCACTTCTGCCGGAGGAGTTCGCCGAGCTGATGGACGACGTTCGCCGCCTCGCCGCAGTGCTCGACCGAACGCTGTAGCCCGCCGGGTGACGCGTGGCACGTGGGATCGCGGGGCGTCGAAGTCCCTACTCGCCGACCCAGTTGCACGACAGCATCCCCATCAAGGTTGCTGCTCCTGCGAGGACCCCCGTCTCGATTGCCCTCTCGTCGACATCGAACCGCGACGAGTGTAGATCTACCGGATCCCTGCCCTCCGACGCGGCACCGAGACGGAACATCGCACCCGGGATGTCTTCCAGGTAGGCGGAGAAATCCTCGGCCCCCATGCTTGGCTGCGTCGCAACGACGGAGTGTGGTCCAAGAATCTGACCAACGGCGAATCTGGCTTCCGAGATCGTGTGTTCATCGTTGATGACCGGGGCGATACCGGTTGCATACCGGACGGTGACGGTCGCACCGGTCGGTGAGGCGATCTCGTGGACGAGTTGGTCGACGAGCTTCGGCATCCGCTCCCACACCTCGCGTCCCAACGTTCGCGCCGTACCGCGCAACTCGATCTTGGAAGGGATGACGTTGTCGGCAGTTCCACCATGGATGGATCCGAAGACGACGACGAGAGGCACCCGGCTGTCGATCAGGCGGTCCAGCAGTGGGGGCAGTTCGGTGATGATTCTCCCCGCCGTGTAGACCGTATCCGCGGTGAGGTGCGGTCGTGCCGTGTGTCCACCGGGCCCTTCCACGGTGATGTGAAACTGATCCGACGACGCCGTGATCGGTCCGGCACGGAAGCCGATCTTGCCGGCCAGAAGCGCCGGATCCACATGGAACGCGATGATCGAGTCGGTACCGTCGAGGAGTCCTTCGTCGATCAGGTCCTGTGCGCCGCCGGGGAACTGCTCCTCGGCGGGCTGGAAGATGAAGCGGGCCGTGCCGTCGAGCGCTTCCAGTTTGGATAGCACGACGGCGATGCCCACGGCGATGGCGCTGTGTACGTCGTGTCCACACGCGTGCATGAGGCCGGGGTTCTGTGACTCGAAGGGAAGCCCCGTCTTCTCTTGGATCGGGAGCGCATCGATGTCGGCGCGAAAAGCGACGATGGGACCGCCGGCCCCCACATCGACGACAAGGCCCGTTCTTGCAGGCCGGACTCGCGGTTCGAGGCCGGCGTCGGCGAGGATCCCGGCGATGTACTGGGTCGTCGCAAACTCCTGGTGTCCGATCTCGGGATACTGATGGATGTGGTGTCGTGTTTCGACGGCGAGGTGGATGACCTCTTCAACAACGGACCTGAGATGTTGCGGGGTGCAGTTCATGGTGGCAGAGATGCTATCGCATCGAATCGTGGTAGAAACCGGTCTCGACCAGCCTTCTGGCTCGTCTCGTCAACCGGCGGTACTCCTCACGGAGCGCAGACCGGGGAGCTTCCTCGTACCCGAGTGAGCGTCCCAGGCGGACTCCCTGCACACCATCGGTCGGGAGTGCATCGGCCGGCTTCCCCAACTGAAGGTACAGGCGGTTGCGGACTCTGGCGCAGAACCGATATGCCGAAATCATCGTGTAGGCCTGCTCTGCCGTGAGGATGCCGGCTCGAGCGAGTTCCTTCAGTGCAGGGATCGTCCCTTCGGTACGCAGCGCAGGTTCCCTTCCGCCGTGGCGAAGCTGGAGAAGCTGCGTGAAGAACTCGATGTCGGTCAGACCTCCCGGTCCGAGCTTCAGGTGAAAGGCCGCGTCGTGCGGGAGCCGCTCGTGTTCGATGCGGGCTTTCATGGTGCGGATGTTGCGGATGGTGTCTGGGGGGAGTGTTTCGGGGTAGACGTGGGGGGTGATGAGGGTGATGAAGGCTGCTCCGAGGGTGGGGTCGCCTGCTGCCGGTCTGGCTTTGATGAGGGATTGGTATTCCCAGGTGGCGGCCCATCGGTCGTAGTAGGCGGCGTAGGAGTCGAGGCTGCGGGCGAGAGGGCCGTTGCGTCCTTCGGGACGCAGGTCGGTGTCGACGCGGTACGCGATGCCGTCTGCGGTGACGTCGGCGAGGGCGGCGACGAATCCGGCGGCGATCTGGTTGGCGTAGCTTCGGGTGAGGTCCGGGTCGGTTCCGGTGGGGGTGTCGTAGACGAAGAGGACGTCGATGTCGGATGCGTAGTTGAGTTCTTGGGCGCCCCACTTGCCCATCGCGATGACACTGAAGGGGATCTCGGGCAGTGTCCGGTAGCGGGAATCGCTGCGGGTGTGGTCGGTGGCGATCGTGAGGGCGGCTTGGGCGGCGGCGTCGGCGGTATCGGCGAGTTCGCGACCGACCGTGGGCATGTCCGCCAGACCGAGCAGGTCCCGCACCGCAGTCCGCACCAACCGACCCTGCACAAACCGACGCAACGCGCTCTTGTCGAGCGCCTCGGGCACTTCGGCAGGACCGTCGCGAAAGGACGCCAACCAGTCGGGGTGTGTGCTCAACATGGTCGGGATCGCCCTGCTTGCCGCGAAGACGGCGACGAAGGCGCCGCGGAGCTCAGGGTCACTACCGGCGAACTCGGCCAAGGCGGTGTTGGCCTCGAGGAAGTTCAGGAGATGCTCGGCCTCGGCATCCGGGTCATGGGCGCGCTGTAGCGTCAGGAGCAGTGTCTCCGCATCCGCCCAGCCGACGGCGTCGAGACGCTCCAGTGTGCGTCCGGTGATCATGCACCCGACGATAGAGCGTCGGCTCGCTTGACGAGCGTATCGGGTATTCGGTAGCAGTCTCGTCAATGCCAGCCGCATCTGGTGTGGCCAGCATTGATGAGAGTGGGGGATCTCCTAGGCTTGCGACCATGACCGACACCCTTCGTATCTCAGGGGCTCAACTCGATCTCGTCGTCGGGGACATCGAGGGCAACAGTTCCCGGATCGCCGATGCCATGCGGTGGGCGGAGGGCCAAGACGCAGACGTCCTGCTCCTCCCTGAACTGGCCGTGACCGGCTACCCGCCCGAGGATCTGCTACTCCGAGCCGGTTTCGTCGATGAGAACCTGCAGGCCGTGCGCTCCCTGGCGCGTGAAGCAGGTCGGACAGTCACCATCGTCGGTTTCGCCGACCCCGTCGATACACCTTCGGACGTCCTCGACGATGCCGTCGTGCGGGTTGTGGCCAACGCGGCAGCAATCCTGTGTGAAGGGAAGATCAAGGGCGTCTATCACAAGGTGCTGCTACCCAACTACGCGGTCTTCGACGAAGATCGCTACTTCCTGCGAGGCCTCGATCCGGACCAGGTCTGGCTCGTGTCCGGCATCCCCGTCGGAGTGTCGATATGCGAGGATATCTGGGTGCCGGAAGGCCCGCCTGCACATCAGGCGGATGCGGGAGCACGGATCCTGCTGAACATCAACGCTTCGCCCTACCACATGGACAAGGCAGAAGAACGTGCTTCGTTGCTGTCGGCACAGGCGGTCCGTTCGGGTGTCCCGGTGGCATACATGAATATGGTCGGAGGCCAGGATGAGCTGGTGTTCGAAGGCGACAGCATGATCTTCGCCGCCGACGGTGATCTGCTCTACCGTGCAGCGGAGTTCGAGGAAGAGCGGTTTGTCGTCGACGTGCCACTGCCGCCGCCGAAGACCATCAACGGTCGCCTCGTAGAGGTTCGCGGCGGGAAACTACCCAAACGGACACCACGGCAACCGCCGGTGAGTCCTGCACGTATCGAACCCGAAGAGGCGGAGATCTACGCAGCGCTCATGACGGGGCTGCGGGACTATGTACACAAGAACGGGTTTCAGAATGTCGTGCTCGGGCTGTCGGGTGGTATCGACTCGGCGCTCGTCGCGGCCATCGCGGCGGACGCACTCGGTCCCGAACACGTGCGCGGGGTTGCGATGCCCACACGGTTCAGTTCTGAGGGGTCGGTCATCGACGCGCGCGATCTGGCAGAGCGGCTCGGTATCCGCATCGATCTGATCGCGATCGACGACATCTTCTCGGTATACCTCGACGCACTCGGGCCTGTCTTCGAAGGCACCGAGTTCGGCGTCGCCGAGGAGAACCTGCAGGCCCGGATTCGGGGTGCCATCGTGATGGGGATCTCGAACAAGTTTGGGGAGATGGTCGTGGCGACCGGCAACAAGTCTGAGATGGCCGTCGGATACGCCACCCTCTATGGCGACATGGCGGGCGGGTTTGCGGTTCTCAAGGATGTCCTCAAGACCCTCGTGTACCGCCTCGCCGAGTGGCGCAATCGGGATCGAGAGGTGATTCCGCGTTCGATCATCACGAAGGCACCGTCGGCCGAGCTGCGGCCAGACCAGAAGGACACCGACTCGCTGCCTCCCTACGAGATCCTCGATCCGATCTTGGAGCGCTATGTGGAACAGGACCTGTCGATCGAAGAGATCGTAGGTGACGGGTTCGATCGTGACATCGTCGTTCGGATCGCCCGCATGGTCGACTGCAACGAGTACAAGCGCCGCCAGGCCGCTCCCGGTGTACGGATCACGCGAAAGGCGTTCGGCAAGGATCGGAGGCTCCCGATCACGAACCGTTACCGACGCTGCTGAGTCGATGGACCTCATACCCGGTACCTGGATCCGACCTGCTCGCAGACGGTGGTACCTATCCTTGTGGACATGCGCGTACTCATCGACGGGCGAGCGGTCGGCGCAGCCGACGCTGCGATCTCGGTGTTCGATCATGGCCTGCTGCGGGGCGACGGATGCTTCGAGGCTCTGCGTGCCTATCGAGGATCGACATTCGCCCTCGGTCCTCACCTGGACCGGCTGGTGGCGAGTGCCGCTCTGCTGCACATGGATCTGCCTTCGCGCGAAGAGATGGAAGGTTGGATCCGAGCGGTCGCTCGAGACGGAGGCGACTGCACGGTTCGGATCGTTGCGACCAGGGGAGGATTCGATCCCGACGTGAACGCCGCCCCGCGCGTTGTCGTCCTCTGGGAACCCATCCCGGAGCTTCCAGAGTATCTGTGCGTCCTGCCGCTGGAGGCGCCGTGGCATTCCGACGGGGCGCCGTCGGAGCTCACGGGAGCGAAGACGCTCTCCTACGCGCCCAACATGGCGGCGAACCGTGCCGCCAGGCTCGCCGGGTTCGACGATGCCCTGCTCCATGGGCGTTCGGGTCGAATCCTGGAAGGCCCGACATTCTGTGTCGCCTGGGTGGTCGACGGTGTGTTGGAGACGCCGTCTCTGGATCTCGGGATCCTTGCCTCGATCACCCGTGGGGCGACGCTTCATGAAGCTGCGCGTGCCGGCATCGGAGTTCGCGAGGGACACTTCGGTTTGGATCGTCTCGACGATGCAGACGAGGTGATGGCTCTGTCGACGGTAAAAGAGGTCAAACCGGTCGTGCGAGTGGGGGAACGCCGATTCGCGCCGGGCTCGGTCACCGAACTTCTCGCACGGCGCTACCGAAACCGCGTGGAAACCGCACTGGCAAACGGCTGAGTTGCGGTAGCGTAGGGTCGAACCGAAGGAAGGAGTGAGCCAGTGAGACGCCTCATCCCCCTTCTCGCACTCGCAATGATCCTTGCGGCCTGCAGCAAAGGGACAGAGCCGGATCTGACGACGACGACGAGGGTGGCTCCCCCGACGACGACCGTCACGACCGTTGCCTCCACCACGACGGCGGCGCAACCGTCTGCCTCCACCAGCACCACATCCGGCAGCCTGCCGGGCTACACGGTCGTGGCGGGAAGTGCGGGCGGCATCCTCGTGGTGCTCCTGGATCCTGGCAACTACAGCGACATCGACATTCGGAACGTCGTCGACGACGCGATCGAGCGATTCACCCCGGTCGAGCTCCATGTCGTCGACTCTCGAGAGGCAGCGGATCTCGTCCTCGTCGAGAACCCTACCGAGGATCAGCAGAAGATCCTGGACGAACATCAGTTTGCGCGGGTCATCGGCGATCAGCTCGAGTTCCTTGGCCCGTATGCGTCTTCAGGCTCGGTGAGCATCGGATCTTGATCCCCAGGAGCTTTCTTTGCTTCCCCTCGCAGGGGAAGTGGCGGAGGTGAGGAACGCGCCGAGGTCGATGGGGTAGAGAATCCTCACAACCGCATCGTGTCGCCGGCGTGTCCTCCCGCCCTGCGGTCCCGCATCGCCGCTGCGTCGCGATACGAGGCATGAAGCGCGTGAGTGGAGGGAATCTTCGAGTCTGCACGTTGCTGCAGCACCGGCTCTGCTCAACTTTCGCGCCGAGTATGACGATAGAGGCCCCAGGAGGTAGCGCTGGAACCGAGAGTCCTGCTCGTTGACGGCGACCTGGTGAGCAGAAGTGCTTCATCTCGGATACTCGCTCAGGCGGGGATCGACGTCGTTGGTCATGCCGGGAGTGCCGAAGAGGCGCTCCAAGTGGCGCGCCTGACCCTTCCCACGGTAGTGGTCGTGGATGCCGGCCTGTCGGGCGCACAGGAACTCGTCGGCAAGCTGCGATCGTCCCTGGAGACCCGGTTGGAAGTCATAGCCGCGAGCGGCTTCGGAAGTGTGGACGGAATCGGAAAGATGGTCCTCTCGGGCGCTTCCGCGTTCATAGTCAAGGGCAAGCCTTCCGACCTCGTCGCCGGCGTCCGATCCGTCTCCGTCGGATCCGGCCTCCTTTCGGCCGAGGCCAGCGCCCCGGTGCTACGAGAGGTTCGGAAACTGTACGAGCGCGAACGAACCCGTAACGAGCGTCTCGAGAAAGCTGTGCACAGGCTGCAGACACTTTCGGTCACCGACCCGCTCACCGGGCTCAAGAACCATGGGTTCTTCTTTGATCGCCTCGGAGAGGAACTCGAACGGGCGCGGCGCTACGAACGCCCCCTCGCCGTGATCATCGCCGACATCGACGATTTCAAGGCGATCAACGACATGTACGGGCATGCCGTCGGAGATCGGGTCCTCCGTTCGCTCGGCGAGGCATTTCGCGGCCGCCTCCGCGAGGTCGACATTGCATGTCGAATCGGGGGCGAGGAGTTCGGGTTCGCGTTGCCGGAGACCGATGAGACGGGAGCAGTGCAGGTTGCCGAACGACTGCTCGTATCCGTCGAGCATCTCGACCTTCCAGAGGCAGGCTTCGTCACGCTCAGCATCGGCATCTCCGTGTTTCCGACCCATGCCGACAATCAGGAGGAACTGGTCGAATCCGCGGACATGGCTCTGTATCAAGCGAAACACGAAGGCAAGAACTGTGTACGGGTCGCAGGGCGCAGCCTGCTGACGACGGAAGTGACGCGCACGCGCCCTGTGATGGCACCGGTCGTTGATGCTTTGATCGGAGTCCTCCGTCTTCGCTCACCCAGCCTCTTCGATCGGTCGACGAAGGTTGCGGAAGTCGTCACTTCGATCAGTGGGGAACTCGGGCTGAGCGTCGCCCGGACCGGACGTGCGCGCGTGGCGGCGATGCTTCACGACATCGGGATGGTCGGCGTCCCCGATTCGATCCTGCTGAAACCCGGTCCGCTCGAGCCTTCGGAATGGGAGGTCGTCCGGCGGCATCCGCACAGCAGCATCGAATTGATCGCCGGATCGGTGCACCCCGAGGTGATTCAGGCCGTGCTGACACACCACGAGCGGATGGACGGCTCCGGATACCCGAACGGTGTGTCAGGCGCCTCGATCCCGCTGCTCGGTCGTGTCCTGCACACGGCCGACGCGTTCGTGGCGATGATCTCGACCCGTCCTCAGAAGGCCGCCATGACTTCGCAAGAGGCCATCGCGACGATGCACTCTCTGGCAGGCACCGATTTCGACTCCGATGCCGTCGATGCGCTCGAGCGGGCGTTCGTGAGATCCGACTTCGCGCCCCTGCGTCTCGTGGTGGGCTAGAGCCAACAGAGACCGGCTGCCGGCCTCCAGTGGTCATGCTCGCTCTACGGTCTTGCAGCGCCGCGGGCCGCGGTACGAAGCATGCGAGCGAAGTGAGCCTCTACAGCAACAGGCTCGCGACCAAGAGGAAGCCCCCGAAGCCGGTCAGGTCCGTGATCGTCGTCACGAAGAGGTTCGATCCCAGTGCAGGATCGAATCCGAGTCTGCGAAGGGCGAGGGGGAGGGCTGATCCCGCAAGGCCTGCGACGATGAGGTTGGCCAGGACACTGATGAAGATGACGAGGCCGATGTGCGGGTCCTTCAGGAGGGCTGCGGCAATCAGCCCCGAGAGCGTTGCGGTCAGGATCCCATTGGAAAACCCGAGGGCGAGTTCTCTGGTGATGACGCGGACGGTTCTGTTGGGGGAGATGTCGTGTGTCGCGAGGCCACGAATCACGACAGCGAGGCTCATCGCGCCGCTGTCGCCGCCGATCCGGGCGACGAGTGGCATCAACGAGGCGAGCAGTGGTGCGGCGGCGATCTGAGTCTGGAAAGTGGCGACGACCAACGACACGGTGCCCGAGAGGGCCAGATCGAGGAACAGCCAGGGCATCCGCATGCGGATCGAACGCCGGACCGGCGTGAAGACGGTCTCTTCACCACCGGCACCCATGGCAACCGCGAAGTCCTCGCCGGCTTCCTGCTCGACGGCGTCGATGACTTCGTCGACGGTGACTATTCCAAGAAGTCGATCGTCGAAGTCGACGACGGGGACGCTGAAGAGGTTGTACCGCCGGGCGAGTTCGACCAGTTCCTCACGGTCTGTCGGCGGGGTCACTTTGACAGGGTTGTGCACCATCACCTCGTCGAGGCCGTCGCCGGGTCGGGCGAACACGAGTTCGCGAAACGACAAGACGCCGACGAGGCGACCGGAGTCGTCGACCACGTAGACGTACGAAAGGTCCTCGATTTCCTCGTGTAGCTGACGGATGCGCTCGATCGCCTCTCCGGCGGTGAGTCCGACCGGCAGCGTCGCAACGCGCAGCGTCATGAGACCGCCGGCAGAGTCGGACGGGTAGGAAAGGAGGTGACGGATCGCCTCAGCGGTTTTTTCGGCGACGGCCGACAGGATGTGTTCCTTGTGCTCGGGCTCGAGTGCACCGATCAGGTCGGCTGCTTGAGCCGGCGGCATGGCCTCGATGAGCGACGCTGCCCTTATCGCGGTGACCTCTTCGAGAACGTCGGCAGCCAGATCGTCCTGCATCTCTTCGAGAATGTCCGCAGCTTCGGGCGGAAGGAGATTGCGAATCAGATCGGCAGCCGCCTCGTCGCCCAGTTCCTCGAGGATGTCCGCTGCGTCGTGAGGGTCGGCTTGAGCGAGTTCGGCCCACTCGTCGGTGTGGGAGTCGAGATAGGCTTCGACCTCCTCGGGCTTCTTCCGGGCGCGCGAAGCGAGCCGTTGTGCGAGTTCACGTGGGCGCGGCAATCGCTTCTTCTCCATGGGTCCTCCGGGCTGATGCTCAGGCTACTTGGTGGTGCCGCTCAGTCGCCGTCGAACGGACGGATTCCTGCGATGACGACCGTGAAGACGCCTCCGGGCGCCGCATAGGAGACCTCGTCACCGACGGCGGCGTCCATGAGTGCTGCACCGAGAGGGCCACCGGGGGAGGCCAGGAACACCCCGGGGATCTTGTTCTCCGGCGTTGCGATGAGATACTCGGTTTCGTCGCCGTCTTCGTCGACGACCATGACGAGCGAGCCGATCTCCACTTTGTCGGTGGCTCCGACTTCACGAACCTCGGCGTGGTCGATGATCTGGCGGACCTTGAGGATCCGGGCCTCCATCATCCCCTGCTCGTTCTTGGCGGCGTCGTAGTCGGCGTTCTCTCTGATATCGCCGTGAGAACGCGCTTCCGCGATGCGCTCCGAGGCGAGAAGACGGCCTTCGCCTTCGAGGTACTCCAGTTCGTCGAGGAGCCTGCGATGAGCCGCCGGGGTGAGCCAGATTGTTTCGCCCGTCATGGCCGGGCAGCATAGCGAGATGCAGTCGGTACCGATGAAGCGCTCTGCGCTGTGGTTTGCACTCTCCGCCGCCCTGTTGTGGGGCGTGAGTGGCACCGTTGCGGCGGATGTGTTCGACAAGGTTCCGCCTCCTCGTGTCGCGGAGGTGCGGGCCCTTGTGGCGGCACTGTTCCTTCTTCCGTATGCCGGCCTACGAGGGCGGCTCCGGACCCAGGGCAACGGATTGTGGCTGGTTCTGTTCGGGCTCACGCTTGCAGCGGTGCATGTCACGTACTACTGGGCCATCGATGGCCTGGGCGTCGGCCCCGGTGTGACCGTGCAGTTCCTGGCCCCGATTCTCGTGCTCTTCTGGATGCGTTTCGCAGAGCGTCGCCCCGTTGCCTTCGGTGTCTGGGCCGCGGCCGTTGGAGCCGTTGCCGGCCTGGTGATGGTGACGCGTGCCTGGGAGGCCATCTCCGTGGACGGGTGGGCGCTTGCAGCCGGACTTGCCTCCGCGTTCACGTTCGCCACCTACCTGCTGATGGGGGAACGGCTTGGGCGGCGCATCGGTGCGGTCACGACCCTCACGTACGGATTCGTCGTCGCAGCCGTGTTCTGGCTCGTTGTCCAGCCGCTGTGGACGTTCCCGCGGGCGCTGGACGCGAAGGACATCTCCGAACTCGTCTGGGTTGGTCTCGGGGGCACGATGGTGCCGTTTCTGTTCGAGATGGCGGCGCTCCGGAGAGCTGCTGCAGCCTTGGTGGGCCTGGTTGCGACGGCCGAGCCGGTCATCGCCGCCGTGACGGCCTGGATATTCCTCAGCCAGGCATTGACGCTGGTGCAGATCGCCGGCGGGGTTGCCGTGCTCGGCGCGGTCATCTTCGTTCAGCGCCGGGGAGTTGCAGAGATCGAGGCTCCGATGCAGCCGGGACGATAGAGGGCGGCGACCAGTTCTCAGTCATCGGTAAGGCACGCGACGGACCCGTGTCTCGTGACTGTCGACCGGCTGCTGACCGAGGACCGGTTGCCCGTTGCCGGCGGTCTGCCAGACTGGCGGTCCAAGGAGGTGACGCGTGGCGGAGAAACTGACTGCCTTCTCGCACGGCAGCGGCTGAGCATGCAAGCTCGGTCCTGACGAGCTGGCGCAGGTCTTGCGCCGACTACACAACCACCCGGTGACCTTCCATCCGGACCTTGTCGTCGGGTTACATCTGGCCGATGACGCCGGCGTGTTCCGCATGTCCGATGGCACGCTGTTGCTCCAGACCGTCGACTACTTCACGCCCGTCGTCGACGATGCCTTCGACTGGGGGCGCATCGCCGCGTCCAACGCACTGTCCGACATCTACGCGATGGGTGGCACGCCGCTCACCGCCATGCAGCTCATCGGCTGGCCTCGAGGCAAGCTCTCCTTCGGCATTCTCGACGATGTGATCGCCGGCGGGGTCGAGATCCTCCAGCAGGCAGGGTGTGTTCTCATCGGCGGGCATTCGGTCGACGATCCCGAGCCCAAGTACGGGTTCGCAGTGAGCGGTACTGTCGAAGAGAAGAACCTCGTGATGAATCGGGGAGCGCAGCCGGGTGATGCACTCGTGTTGACCAAGCCGTTGGGTATCGGTGTGATCGCCACCGCACTCAAGGCCGGGCGTGCTCCGGAGGATGTCATTTCCGAAGCAGTCTCCATGATGGTGACGCTCAACGACGGTGCGGCGAGGGCGATGAACCGCGTTGGCGTCCATGCAGGCACCGACGTGACCGGTTTCGGGCTGCTGGGACACCTCTCCGAGATGCTCGTGGCGTCGAAGGTGGGGGCGAGGATTCGCGCCACCGATGTTCCATTGATGGGAGGGCTTCGTCCGTTGGCCGAGGCGGGCCTGTTCTCTGGCGGGAGCGGCAGGAACCTCGATGCGGTCCGTCCGGCTCTGGTCGTCGAGGGGGTCGACGATACGAGCATTCGGATTCTCGCCGACGCCCAGACGAGTGGCGGGCTGCTCATGGCAGTTGCACTCGAGCGTCTCGATGCGATGCTCGATGCGCTTGCCGAGGAGCGCACACCGGCGGCGGCCGTCATCGGGGAGATCGTCGAAGACGACCACGCGTCGATCGTGGTGACTCGGTCTTGAGCCGAGAATCGTTGCAGGGCCATCAGGAGTGGGTGCTGGCGACCGCAGTGGGGCTGGTGATGACGGGAGCGAGTCTCGTCGCGCCGATCCTGCCGCTCTACGCTCTCGAGTTCGGTGTCAGCTACACGGCGGCCGGGGCCCTCATCACCGGATTCGCCGTGGCAAGGCTGTCGTTCGACATGCTCGGAGGTGTGGCCGGTGACCGGTTCGGCGCCCGCCGCGTCACGATGAGTGGTGCGATCCTCATCGCAGTCGCCGGTGTCACCGCAGCGCTGGCACCCTCGTATTGGGTGCTGCTCCTGTCCCGCTTCATCGAAGGCGTCGGATCGGCGTTGTTCACCACGGCGGCGTTCCAGTTCCTCGTCCAGATCACCGAGCGATCCCGGCTCGGCCGTGCAACCGCGCTCTTCCAGACGGGAATGCTGGTTGGCTTTGCCATCGGTCCGTTCGCCGGCGGCTACCTCGCCGAACTTGGCGACTTCAGGACGCCGTTCTGGGCATACGCGGCGTTCGGAGTGCTGGTCGCCGTCATCTCCAGGCTCTTGATCACCGATGTCCCCTCATCTGGCCGGACGATCGGCGAGGTGTTCCGTGCCGCGGGAAGCCTCCTGCGCAAGCGTGAGATTCGTGTCCTGGCGTTGGTCGCATTCGCGCTGTTCGTCATGCGGTCCGGAGCACGGATCACCCTGTTCCCTCTCTACGGCAACAAGGTCGTCGGACTGGACCCGGCTTCGATCGGAACGATCCTCAGCGTGTCGGCCGTTGTCAACCTGCTCGTCGTCAACTTCGTGGGGCGAATGGTCGACAGGGTCGGGAGGAAACCGGTTGCAATCTGGGGGCTGGTTGCGTCGGCGTTCGCGACGGCGGCGTATGGCATGTTCGGCACGTTCACTTCTCTGATGGTCGTGTCCGCGGTTTTCGGGATCGCCTCGGGTGTTGCTTCGATTCCGCCGCCCACGATGGTTGGCGACCTCGCTCCCGAAGGGTCGGAAGGATCCGCGGTCGGCTTGTACAAGATGGCAGGCGACCTGGGTTTTGTCGTCGGTCCTCTCATGGTTGGGGCGATCGCCGACGCTGGAGCGTTCTCCATAGGTTTCGCGGCCAGCGGCGCGATACTTCTGGTCGCCGCCGGTGCAATGCTCACCATCGGGGAGACTGGAAGGAAACTCGGGAAGGGCTCGTCGTGACGAGACTCGACAAGATCGCAGGGGCGCTCTCGATCGGAGGATTGCAGCGGCACATCTTCCTCTGTACCCAGCAGGCCACGCCCCGCTGCTCAACCTGCGAAGAGAGCGCCGAAGTGTGGCGTTTCCTGAAGAGGCGGCTCAAGGAACTCGGCCTCACGAGCGCCCCCGCTCCGTGGCGCGGCGACTTCGGTGTCGAACCCGATACTCCGCGAGGCGCCGGCACGGTGCTGCGCTCGAAGGTCGACTGTTTTCGCATCTGCGAGCAAGGGCCGATCGCTGTCGTCTACCCCGAGGGGACCTGGTATCACTCCGTCACGGTCGAGGTGATGGACCGCATCATCGTCGAGCATCTGATTCGGGGCGTGCCGGTGGAAGAGTTCGTATTCATGACCGATCGGCTGGGAGTGTGACGTGAAGCTGCTGAGAAGCGTCGGTCTCGGATGGCTGGTCTGGCGTCTGCTCGGTCCCGATACGCCGCCGCGCTACTCCGGGCCGCAGCGGCACCCGCTACGCCTGCCGGGCCGGACGGTGTTCGTCGGGGATCGGGAGGTGTTCGTTCGGAAGACCGGACCGGACGATGCTCCGGCGCTGGTGTTGCTGCACGGCCTTGGGCTCGACTCGATGCTGGCGTGGTACCGGCTCATCCCTCTGCTCGCCGAACGGTTCCGGATCGTGTCCATCGACCTGTATGGTGCCGGCAAGACCGACAAGGGACGCGACGCGTTCGAGATCGCCGACATGGCGGACCAGGTCGCCGGCGCGTTGGGTGCGCTGGGAATCGGCCAGGCCACCGTGGCCGGCTACTCGATGGGCGGTGCCGTCGCCCAAGAACTCGCACACCGACATCCACATCTCGTGGAGCGGTTGGTGCTCATCGCCACGCTCGCTCATCACCCGCCGGCGTGGCGGTGGGGACGTACGATCATAGGGGTGGCCGGCCGGGCACTCGAGCGGATCAGCAGGGTCGAGGTGTCGTGGGTCTGGTACCGGTATCTGCTGCGGGTCGGTGCAGTCGACCCGAGCAGCGAGCGCTGGCTGTGGGAGACGCGCATGAACCGTGATCCGGAGATGCAGTACCGCTCTATGTTCGCGCTGCTGCGATTTGACAGTCGGCGGTGGTTGGGACGGCTGAACGTTCCCGCGCTGGTGGTCATCCCACAGTCGGATCAGCTGGTACTGCCGGCATGGCAGCGAGAGATGGCCACGCTGCTCCGGGACTCGACGGTGGTGGAGGTGCCCGGCGCTCGCCACGAGCTACCGATGACGCATCCCGATCAGGTCGCCGAGGCGGTCGGGAGGTTCGCCGCGGCTCAGTGATCGCCGGCAGAGACGAGACCGGGTCAGCGACCGAGGAGCTTGGCCATCACGACCCGCTGGATCTGGTTGGTTCCCTCGTAGATCTGGGTGATCTTCGCGTCGCGCATCATGCGCTCTGCCGGGTAGTCCCTCACATACCCGTAGCCACCGAGTATCTGCACCGCATCGGTCGTGACGTACATGGCAGTGTCCGATGCGAACGCCTTCGCGGCAGCGGCCACGTAAGTGAGCTGCGCATCCTTGCGGTCGATCATCGTATGCGCCTCGTAGACGAGATGCCGCGCCGCTCTCGTCTGCATGTCCATGTCGGCGAGCATGAAGCCGATCGCCTGGTTGTCGATGATGCGGCGGCCGAACTGCTTGCGCTCCTTGGCATAGTCGCGGGCGAGCTCGAACGCGCCTTGGGCGATGCCGAGCGCCTGGGCTGCGATGCCGGGGCGTGAACGGTCCAGCGTCATCATGGCGATCTTGAATCCCTCGCCCTCTTCGCCAACGAGGTTCCTTGCAGAGATACGCACGTCGTCGAGGGTCAGCTCTCCGGTCGGGGAGCCGTGCAACCCCATCTTGTGCTCATACCTCGTGACCTCGAATCCAGGCGTGTCGGCGGGGACGATGAAACACGATATGCCGCGATGGCCGGCATCGGGATTGGTCTTGGCGAAGATCGTGTAGACGGTGGCGACCCCGGCGTTCGAGATGAAGCGCTTGCCGCCGTTGAGCACCCACTCGTCGCCGTCGCGGACGGCCTTCGTTCGCATCGCTGCGACGTCCGATCCCGCCCCTGGTTCGGTGAGGCCGTACGCGGCCTGTTCCTCACCCGCGATGATCTTGGGGATCCATGCGAGCTTCTGCTCGGAAGTGCCTCTGAGCAGGACCGGGATCATGCCCAGCTTGTTCAGCAGCGGGATCATCACTGCGGATGCACTGACTCTGGACATCTCTTCAACGAGGATCGCCTGGGTGATCGAGTCGGCTCCGGCGCCGCCGGCGTCCTCTGGGAACATCACGGAGAGAAGGTCGGCCTTGACCATCTCTCTGTGGAGATCGGCAGGGTACTCGTCCGTTGCGTCGATCTCCTCTGCGCGAGGAGCGATCTTGTCTTCGGAGAACCGCCGGACCATCGCTCGGAAGTCGTCGTGGACTTCAGAGAGTCGATACGGATCGTTCACGATGTCTTCTTGGTGCATGTCAGGATTCCCGCCTGTTTGGCAAGCCAGATCCCGACGCCGATGAGAACGAGGAAGAACAGCAGCTTCTTCATGGAGAACGCCTTTCTCTCGGGATGCATCATAGAGGCTGCATCGGTCGGGCCGACCGACGCAGCCCGGCCCTTCTTGGCCGGCGCACCCGAGAGCCGTGTCCAGGCACCGGGTACGAGGGTTCGGGGCTCGTGCCCTGCCGTCAGCCGGCTGTCCCCGGCAACAGCTTCAGATGCTCCTTCGATGCTGCCACGACGGTGTCACGGTCCCAGTACAGCGGAGCCGTCTCACCCGTGGCCCACCGTTGGATCATGTCGTCGTAGTGGGGGGAATACGCGTGGCCGGACTGGCCGGTCGTGTGGATTGCCGTCGACGCGTCGAAATCGGAGAAGTCGATCACCATGCGCATCGAGGGGAGTGCGACGACTTCGTACCCCTTCTCGACGAGCCAACTCGTCGCATTCACCATGTCGGTGCCGCCCGGGACCTTGAACGGTCCTCGGTTGAACAGCATTTCGATTGGCGCGATTCCGGACTTACCGAACGTCTGATTCACGAACGTCGCCGTGTGCAGGTCGCCCCACTGCCACGAAGCGGGGTCTCCGAGCGTGTCGTTCAGCTCGTTCCAGGCTGCCAGCAGTGCCCCTTCCAGGATATCGTCCCGTGTCTCCACCGCCGAGGTGGTCTGGTCGTCCCACCAGATGTTTGTCGGATCGTCGAGGATCCGACGGATCGCTTCGAGTGAAGAGTCCCTGCCCGACGGGCGCAAGTCCTTCGGCAGGTCGTCGTTGTAGACCAAGATCAACAGGTTTTTCCACACGGCTCCGAAGAGCGCGGCCCCCTGGCTGTCGACATCGAAGCGGTACTCGCCGTCGTCACCCGCCCAGGACTCCAGGATTGCCTGGGCTTGTCGAACTTGCGGGACACCGGAAGCGAGTCCGACCAGGCGGGGTATGAGTACGTCGGCGTGGATGCTGGCGGCGTCGAACTGCATGGCGCGCACGTCATCAGGGCTGATGGACGTTCCTGCTTCCCGGATCATGTCGACGATTCGCTGCGCTCGCGTCCCGTATGCCCAGTCGCGGGCCAGGAAAGGGCCGACACCGGGGCGGGTCACTGCGTTGTTCGCGGTGACGATGAAGCCTTCGGGCGGGTCGAAACTCGAAGGAAGCTGGTCGAAGGGGATGAATCCCGTCCACTCGTACGTATCCGTCCATCCGGGGACGGGCATCCGCCCGTCGCCGTTGGCTCGAATCGGGATCCTTCCGGGAGACTGATACCCGATGTGGCCGTCGACGTCCGCGTAGATGAAGTTCTGTGACGGGACGTCCCACAGTCGCAGAGCGTCCCGGAACTCGTCCCAGTTGGCGGCGCGGTCGATTGCCACGACCGATTCCAGTATTCGCGATGGTTCGAGCGCCGTCCAGCGTAGAGCGATCGCATAGGGTTCGGGGAGCGGAATGTCGGTCTTCTCGTCGAAGTCTTCGAGGCGTCCGTAGACGCCGGAGATGATCGGACCGTGGCGGGTCACCCGGACGTTCATCTGTACGGGTTCACCCCCGGCGACGTCGATGGTCTCGATGCGGCTGTCCGCATCCACCCATTCGCCGTTGACTTCGTATTGATTCTGGTCGTCTGGATTGATCTTCTCCACATAGAGATCCTGCACGTCCGCGGCGAGGTTGGTCACACCCCATGCGATGTTGGCGTTGTGGCCGATGACGACCCCCGGGGCGCCCAGGAGGGAGAAGCCGGCGACCTCGTAGGGACAGGTGTCCGATACGGTCGTGCAATGCAGACCCGTCTCGTACCAGACGGAGGGCATCTGGATGCCGAGGTGCGGGTCGTTCGCCAGGATCGGCTTGCCGGTGGAGGTCAGGGATCCGGAGATCACCCAGTTGTTCGAGCCTATGTCCGAACCGACCGGCCCCGTGAGTCGATCGATGAGATCGATCGTGTCTGCGGTGCGGGCGAGGAGATCCTGCGCCTCGTCGGGCAGTTCCGGGGCGGCGGTGCTTGCCGCCGAAACTCCGAAGTCGGGGACGATGACGGGGCGATCTTCCGGATACGGGGGGTACAGGTCGTCGACGCGATCACCGATCAACTTGGATACCTCAGCCCGATAGATCTCCAGATCCATGTTGGAGCGCAGGTCCCATGCCATCACCTTCGCCCAGACGAGGCTGTCGACGGGGGTCCATGGCGCGGGGACGTAGGAGCGATTGCTCAGCTTCAGGACCGCGTACTCGAGGCTCAGGGATGCTCCCTGGTGATCGGAGAGGTACGCGTTGACACCATCGGCGAACGAGGCGAGAGCGAGCGCGCCTTCTGGTGAAGCGGCCGCCCATTCCTGCTCGGCGACGCGTTCCCATCCGAGCGTACGGAGGAATTGATCGGTTTCGATCTGGGATTCGCCGAAGATCTCTGCGAGACGTCCGCGACCGACGTGACGCTCGAAGTCCATCTGCCAGAAACGGTCCTGCGCCTGGACGTATCCCTGTGCGAAGAACAGGTCGCGGCTGTTCGTCGCATAGATATGGGGTACGCCGTTCTCGTCACGGTAGATGTCCACGGGGCTCTGGAGACCAGGGACAGTCAGTTCCCCGTCCGTGGTCGGGAACGAGGCGCGCACGGTGAGGAACCCGCCGGCGGCTATCAGGACTACGAGAACGAGAACGAGGATGAAGAGGATCTTGAAGAATCTGCGCATGGACCGAGGCTAGTGCCTCGTGATCGAGAGGTGCTACGCGGTCGTCGCACTCATGCTTGGGTCGGGGGATCTTCGAAGACCTTCGGTGGCCGCGGGCACCGGGACGGTTGATGGTCTTGTTCATCCACCCGGCTGTCCGTCTCACTTCCCTGGCGCGTGCGATCGCGTTCGCCGTCTGGGCCCGGCGGTTCACTTCTCTTCCCATGTGAAGAACCAGCCTGCCAGTGCCGGGCCGAGGATGGCCCAGAAGATCACAGCGGCGAGGTCGGTGGCGAAGAAATCGGCCTGGTTGAGTGCGGCACGGAACAGCGCGGTGAGCGGCGCCACGGGCAGGATCTTGGCGATCACGATCATGGCCGGTGGCAGCACCCAGATCGGGACGATGATGTCACCGAGCACCAGCAGCGTCAGGTAGAGGCCGTTGGCGATGGCGAGCGTTGCCTCGGCCCGGAGAGTCCCTGCGATGAACAGGCCAATCCCCGACATCGCCGCGGATCCGAGCAGCATCGTCACGATGAACAGGCCGATGTTCGGGTCGGCGCTCCAGTGGAACACGGTCATTGCCACTCCGAGGAGGATCGCCACCTGGAGGATCTCGATGATGAACACCGACGATGTCTTGGCGAAGATCAGCGCGGTGCGTGGCATGGGGGTCGCGCCGAGTCGTTTCAGCACGTGATACTTGCGTTCGAAGCCGGTCGTGATGGCCAGGCTCGTGAGTGACGCCGAGAGAATCGCCAGGGCGAGCAGCCCCGGAATGAGCATCTCGACGGTGAGCCCGAACAGGCCCGTGAAGCCGAAAAAGAGCAGGATGGACAGCGGGACGAGAACGAGCAGGAGGATTGCCTCGCCACGCCGGGCGGCATTGATGAGCTCGAATCTGGTCTGTGCCCCGATCGCACGTAGCATCGGCTAGTCCTCCGCCGTCAGTTCGAGGAACACGTCTTCGAGACCGGTGGCTCCGACACGGAGTTCGCGCAGCAAGACGCCCTGCTCGGCCAGCCACGTCGTCAGCGTTGCCAGGGCTTCCGGGGTGACGGGGTCCACATCGACGACGTACTGTCCCGGAGCCAGCTCCTTTGTGGGAATCGGGAACTCCTCGGTGACGAGCCCGGGCTCGGCAAGCAGGGTCACGCCACCGCTTTTCTGAATGAGTTCCGAAGGGGATCCTTCGGTGATCAGGCGCCCGTTGCTGATGATCCCGATCCGATCCGACAGTCGCTCGGCCTCGTCCATGTAGTGCGTCGTCAGCAGCGTCGTCACACCTTCGTCGTGGAGCGCCTCGACGATCGCCCAGGTGGTCCTGCGCGCCATTGGATCCATACCGGCCGTCGGCTCGTCCAGGAAGAGTACCTGCGGGTTGCCGACCAGTGCCAACGCGAGGGACAAGCGTTGCTTTTCACCACCGGAAAGCCGGCGGTACGGAGTCTTGAGACGGCCCGTCAGCCCGGTGAGCTTCACGAGTTCGTCGAGATCGCGAGGATGATCGTGGAATGCGGCGAACAACCGCAGCGCTTCGAGCGGCCGGGTGGCCGGAGAGATGCCGCCTTCCTGCAGCATGACACCGACGTGTTTGTGGAGTTCCCGGGGGCGCTTCGACGGATCGATGCCGAGCACGGAGACGTTTCCTCCGCTCGGGTTGCGTAGGCCTTCGAGGATCTCGACGGTAGTCGTCTTGCCGGCCCCGTTCGGTCCGAGCAGAGCGTAGGACTCACCCTGCTCAACGGACAGGGTGAGGCGATCGACTGCGGTGTGCCGGCCGTACCGCTTGGTGAGGTTCTCGATGACGATCGCTGGGGTCACGGGCGAGCATGGTAACCGCCGTCGCAGGGGTGAGATTCGAGGGGAGGGTTTGCCTATGCCGGGAGCTCTGCCAATCACCTGGCGTGTCCGTTCGATTCTCCGGGCGCGCTGCACGAACAGGTGGCGGCGGAAGGTGTGCGGAGGGCGCGCCCCACCGCCGATCTGCGCGGTGGTACTGCTCGCCGGTTTCGTCGTGTCGTCTTGGTGGTGTGGTGGTCATGGCGGGTCGTTGCCGCTGGGTTTGAGGAATCGTCGTCGTTGGGGTGGCGTGTCGGGGTCGATCTGGTAGCCCATCCCGTGGATGACGACATGATGGTGATACCAACACAGCGTCGTGAGGTTCGCCGGGTCGGTTGGTCCGCCTCGAGAGTATGGGGTGATGCGGCGTGCTTGGAGGCGGTGGCGGCTGGTGCAGGCGTCTGCGGTGCATACGCCGGCGTCTCCATGCAGGATCGCTCTCCGTAATGCCGGGTTGATCGTCCTGGTGTGTCTTCCGACGGCCAACCGGGTCCCGTCTCTGGAGAGGATCGTTTCGATCTGGCTGTCACACAGGAGCCCATCGAGAGCGTCAGGTCCGATCCGAACGCCCGAATCGAGGATGATGCCGGTCTTGCTTTGAGTCTGGGTTGCCCGGCCGACGTCGACGAACACGGTGACCAGGGGGGGTACAGGTTCCTTCACCGGCCGTTGCGGTGAGGGAATCCTGGGCGATCGAGGTGAGGGCGTCCGCCTGTCGCTGTCCCAAGGTCGACCTTGTTCCATCCGGCAGGGCAGGGAACGTGTCGGCACGTCGGATGAGGGCTTGTTCGACGATCTGGCCGTCGACACCGGGCAGGAGCCCCCACAGGCGCCATGAGGTCTGGTCCAGGTTGGGTTGCATGGCGAGATACCGGTCACAGACACTCTCGTGTTCCCGATCACGCGAGAAACGATGCCTTCTGGAGACTTCACGGCGCAGACCGCCGATATCGAACCGCCATCCGGTCTCGACGGTGTTGTCGACACCGGTCGCGGCATATCTGCACAACTCGACGGCACGGTCGAAGGTGATTTCCCCTGCGGTGAGCGCTTCGGCCACCTCGGGTGTGTCCAGGACCGCACGGGAGGTCCGTATGAGTGCCGATGCGGTCTCCGGCGCCACATCCAGACGACTTGCGGTCCATTCGACCATGGAACGGCACCCATCTGCGGTAGATACCTGGTGGCGATCCAGCTCGGCCAACACGGCGATCTGCACGGCCCGGCTCCGAGCGATGACTGCTTCGGTCGCCAACAAGGTCTGTTCCAGGTCATCTGTGGTTCGACTGTCCATACCGGCAACATATCACCCGGGTGTGACAGAAAACGACCGACAACGATAGCAAACGAAAGAAAAGAGCCTTCATGTTTGACGACCGTCGCTGTTCAGTCAGGTCGGCTTCGTGCCCCGGACCCGGATGTAGCGGATCCCCCGCCCGAGACTCCAGGGGCCGGAACCCAGGAGGAGTGCCGTTGCAGCGGGCCTGGTGGCGAGGCGCCGTTCCCACACCGGTCGCATGAGGTCGGTCAGGTCCAGGACTTCGACGTCGACCATGCCGGCCTCTTCCATCCACCCTGCGAGGTCATCCGGAGCCTTCACGGTTACGAGGCCGTCCACGTGGCGCGGGCCGAGTTCGCCGACAGTCGGGACATGGTGCTCGTTGTCGGCGACACACGACTCTGCGATGCAGGAGAACGACTCCGGATCAACGTCGCCCGTCTGTGACCGATCGACAGTGAGCCTACGTGAAGACTCCCGAGGTCGGCACCGATGGGGTCCTCGGAGGTCATGGTCGCCCGGGGTGTAGAACACATAGACTCGTTTCCAGTGAGAGGTACTCCCAGGGTCGGGTACGTTGTCCCGGCGGCCATCGTCTTGGTTCTGATTGCCGGTGTGATCGTCGGCTTCGTCGCCATCAGAGATCGCCAGGGCATTGGCGATGAACCGCGGCGGGAAGCCGCAATCCCCGTTGTCGCCGAGTACCAACGTGCTCTTGCCGAGGGCGATCTCGACACATATCGGAGCATCACCAAGCCGATGCTGGGGACCGACCTCGCCAAGGCTTTTGCCGTCGAACGTGGCTGCCTCAACTGGAACGTTGCCGTCGCATCCTTTCGAGATCAAGAGATCTCGCCATACGTAGCCCAAGTGACGTTCTCCGATGGAGATCGGAGCCTGGTCCGGACGTTGATGTATGAATCGAACGGATGGATCGTCACCGTCCAGCCCAACTGCCGGCTCCAGCCATAGTTGCGCACACCGAGATCTGCACGACACACGTGGATTCTGCGCATGACTGCTGCCAGGGGTCGATGATGTGGCACACACGACTCGACGCTTCTCATCGGAACCGTCGAGCCGATGGAACCCGTGAACGCCGGGTTGATGCCGACCCAGTCGGTGAGGTGAGGGGAACGCGGGCTCTCCATCTCGAAATCCAAAGCGCCGACCATCCAAGATCCTGTAGGGTCGCGCTCATGCCGGCGGTAGAAGTCCAGGGGCTCCGAAGGATCTTCAAGGTGCATGGTCGTGCCTCCCAGCCGGTCGTGGCACTCGACGGCATCGACCTCACCGTGGAGGAGGGCACGATTCATGGGCTGCTCGGTCCGAACGGCGCCGGCAAGACGACGCTGGTGAAGATTCTCGCCACCGTGCTGATCCCGACGGAAGGAACGGCGTCGGTGCTCGGCTTCGACGTCGTCGCCGAGACAGCCAGGGTGCGGCCGCTGATCGGCCTCGTGTTCGGCGGGGATCGCGGCTTGTACACCCGGCTGACGGCACGTCAGAACCTCATCTACTGGGCTGCGCTGTACGGAGTGTCGGCGTCGGAGACTCCCGCAGTCGTGGATCGGCTACTCGACCGGGTAGGCCTCGCAAACCGGGCCGGCGAACGGGTGGAGACCTTCTCCCGAGGCATGAAACAGCGCCTCCATCTCGCACGTGGGCTGGTGTCGGATCCACCGGTGTTGTTCCTGGACGAGCCGACCATCGGGCTGGATCCGATGGCGTCGCTCGAGTTTCGACGCCTCGTCGCCGAGCTGCGTGATAACGGCAAGACCGTGTTTCTGACGACCCACAACATGGCGGAGGCCGAGGCACTGTGCGACCGGGTATCGCTCATCGACCGTGGTCGGATCCTCGCCACCGAGTCCCCGACGACGCTGGGGCTGTGGATGTCCCGCTATGAATGGGTCGAAGCTCAGCACGTTCTCGACGAGGTCGTCGCCGAGATCGAGTTGCTCGTTGCCGACGTCGAGCGGCGCCCCGACGGCTGGGTGCGGTTCCAGCCGGACGCCGACGGGGTCGGTCGGCGCGTCCTGCGTCATCTCGTCGATGCCGGCGTGTCGTCGGTGCGCACCGGATCGCCGTCCCTCGAGGACGTGTACATGAAGCTCATCGGTGACCGGGGCATGGAGTTGTGAACGCCGCAGCGGCCGCGTTCAGGATGCAACTGCGGCTGGCGTGGCGCACTCCGAACTACTGGATGGTGCAGATCTCGACGATCCCGACAGTCATCATCTTCCTCTCGGTGATCGAGGCATTCGACCGTCCCGACCTCCTCATCAATGCGCTCCTCGCACCGATCCTGATGGCGATGTGGGGCACGGCGCTGTGGACGGGGGGAAGTGTGATGCGTGACGACCGGTGGCATGGCCGTCTCGAGCTGCACGCCGCCGCTCCCATCGGCTACGGGCTGGTGGTGACCGCCCGGGTGGCGGCCGTCGTGATGCTGTCGCTCCTCATCGTTCCACTCACGCTCGCCACCGCCTGGGCGACCTACGGGATCGACATCCGCATCGCCCACCCGTTCGTACTGGTCGTCGCGCTGATGCTCATCGCGGCCGCGATCACCGGCACCGGCATGATCTTCTCCAGCCTGACGATTCTGAGCCGTGCCGCGACCACCTTTCAATCGTCGGCGTCCTACCCGTTTCTGCTGCTCGGTGGCGTGTTCGTGCCCCTGTCGCTGTTGCCGGTCTGGGTCCAGCCGCTCGGGCGCCTGGTGTTCCTGTCCTGGGGCTCCGACCTGATCCGCGACAGCGTCACCCAACCGGTGCTGACCGCCCTGCCATGGCGTCTCGGCGCGATTGCGGTCCTCGGGGGTGTCGGGTTCGTCGCAGCCCAGTGGCTCGTCCGGGTCGTGCTGCACCGGGTTATGGTCACCGGGGAGATCGCGGCCCCATGACGGCCACTCTGCGTATCGCCCGCAACGCCGCCCTCGTCGGCTACCTGGACGTGCGCGCCCAATACACATGGAAGTCGTGGCTGTTCGGCTGGATTACCCGTGTCACCGCCCAGGTGCTGTTCTTCACCGCGATTGGACTGCTCGTCGGTGGACACGACCTCGTCCTGTTCGCGTTCGTCGGCAACGTCACGGCCAGGGCTGCCCAAGCGCCACTCGGTACGGGTCCCGACACGGCGTGGGAACGGGGTCTCGGGACGCTGCCGCTGCTCGTTGCAGCGCCCCGGTCGATGCTGCCGGTGTTCGGCGGGCGTTCGGCCTTCTATATCGTGCAGGGCCTTGTGGAGGCGAGCCTGATCTTCGTGATCCTCGCACCGTTCGTCGGCTTCTCCGGACAGTGGTGGTGGCTGCCGGCAGGTCTGGCCGTCGTCAGCCTGGGGGCGTACGGGCTCGGCCTGTTCCTCGCCGCGATCGCCATCCGGCGCCTGCGGATCGGCAACATCCTGTTCAACCTGGTGTTCTACACGCTGATCACCATCGGTGGGGTGAACGTGGCGACGAGCGTCTTTCCGACCTGGGTGCAGCGAACCGCCGACCTGCTGCCTTTGTACCACGGGCTCCTCGGGTTGCGAGAACTCCTCGCCACCGGACCCTCGAGTGGCGCGTTCGGCCAACTCGGCCTGGAACTTCTCGTCGGTGCTGCGTGGTTCCTCATCGCCCTCGTCGGGTTCCGCCTCTTCGCCGAGGGTGGCCGGCGCGACGGCACGATCGACCTCGAGGAGTAGCGAGCATGTGTGAGGACTGTCGGACTTGCCGGTCGCCGGCCGGCGAGCGGATCAAACGTCCGCAGGGTCACCGTCGCTCAGGTCTGGGGCGGGGGCACCGGCGTGCCCGTGCCCCCTTTCGAGCCGGGAAGGGTGAGGACGTCGACGGATGCGATCTGATCTGCCAGGTCGTTGAGACGTTTCAGGATGGCGGCGACACGGGCGGTGGCGAACGGTGACGGCTCCTTCTTCTGGCCAAAACTGAAACTGTCGAATCCCCGGTAGCAGGAGCGGGGTGTCACCGTGCCGCCCCCGCCGACGTTGTAGGCGATGAGGCAGGCGGCGAGTTCGGCGATGAGCCGTCGATCATCCAGCTCGGCTTGAGGACCACTCCACAGCTCCGGGTAGCGGCTGAGCGTGTCGAGCACCCAGTAACTCCCGTACCAGAACGGCGGCCATTTGATGGTCTTGAACCTCGTGCCGTGGCCGAATATGTAGGGGCGGTGATCTCCTCTGTGTTCCCAGACGGTGAGGATGGTGCGGGCCGGCGCGAGGATCCGGGCGGGTCGATCGTCTGCGGGCAGTCGGGAGAACGCCCGGAGTGCTTCGAGGGTCACCTGCGGGCATACGTCACTCTTGCGGCCCGGGCCTCTGAATCCGGTCGCAGGTTCGGGCACGCAGGGCCATCCCATGCCCTGGCTGGTCGGCGACAGATCGTCTCTGGTTAGCGCCAGTGCCGCCTGGACTCGCGGATCGCCGGTTCGTGAGTAGCGGATGAGGACTTCCGTGATGGCGTGGTGGTCGCACAGCAGTGTGCTCCATGCCCCGTCCGGTGTGACTCGGCTCACGGCGAGTGTTGCGAAGCGGCCGTCGATCTGGTGACGGAGCATCTGGTCGAGCAGCGTTTCGATGGCCGGATGGTCGCCGCCCCCGAGTCCCATGTCGGCGAGCAGGTGGAGAAGATTGGGAGCGAACGCGGGACTGTTGTGGCCGGAGAGCCGCTGGGGGGTCTCCCAGTCGGGGAGCCGTTCGATCAACTCGATGGTCCCAGGATCCCGGACGGTTTTGGTGCGAGCCTCGACAACATCAGGGTCGTCCACGGCGCGATCGTCGAGTTCCGTGAGTGCAACCCAGCGGGCTGACGGTTCATCCGATTGCAGCAGCCAAGGCCTGGGGTCGGCACCCAGCAGCGTCAACCAGGCATCATTGTTGGTGGCGCGCACTCGTCCTCCGATCGACGGTTGCCCGTACAGCCAGCGTAGCGAAGGTGCGGCTGTCACCAGTCGGAGGGTTTTCGCCGAAACAGGCCTTCGCGATGGCTCGATCGAGTTCGGAGACGGAGAGTGCTTGCCCGTCGCCGAGTCTCACCCGTCAGAGCGCCAGTGCGAGGAATCCGACGTAGGCGACGACGAGCACCGCGCCCTCCCAGCGCACGAGACGGTTTCCCGTCGCGGTCAAGACGCCGGCGAGTGTCGAGATGACGAGCATGAAGATGATCGGGGTTCGGAAACCGGCGGTGAAGGTGCCGGTCCCGGCGAGAGCGGCGGCTCCCGCGACACCGAGAGAGTTGAACAGGTTCGAACCGAGAACGTTGCCGATCACAAGGGCGTTTTCATGTCGTCTCGCCGCCGCGATCCCTGTGGCGAGTTCCGGCAGACTCGTGCCTACGGCCACGAGCGAGAGCCCGATGAACCCCTGGCTGAGACCCAGTTCGATGGCCACGATGCGGGCGCCCCTGACCAACAGATCGGCGCCCACGAGCGTGACCGCCAACGCGAGGAGCCCGACGGTGAGTTCGACCGCAGCTCCTTTGCCGGGAGGAGCGAGCTTGTTGGCGTCGAGCTTCACGATGCCCTCTGCGACATCCCGTCGTGACCACGAGACGAGCAGGAACGCAGAGATGATGATTCCGATGATGAGTCCCGCCCCCTCGACGGTGCTGATCGTTCCTTCCCACGCCAACGCGCTGAAGGCAACGACGGCCGCGAGCATCAGGATGCCTTCCCTCTTGATCGTGTGCAGATGGCCCGCAACGGGCAGGATCATGACCGAGACGCCGAGCACGAGGCTGAGATTCGCCACGTTCGATCCGACGATGTTCCCGATCGCCATGTCCATCTCGCCCCGAGCGGCGGCGAGCGTGCTGACCAGCAGTTCGGGAGCCGACGTGCCCATTCCGATCACGAGCGCACCGATGAGTACCGCGGACATTCCCCAGATTCGGGCAAGACGAGCGGCGGAGAGCACCAGCCGGTCGGCCGCGACGGTCAGTAGTACGAGCCCGACAACGACGAGGACGGCGGCACCGATCACAGCCCGTCCCTCCAAGCAAGCCAGTCTCTGACAGGTCCGGTGTCGTAGGACGGCCCGTCGAGGCTGAGCACCACCTGTTGCGCCCCGGCGGCGACCAGATCATCCGCCAGATCGATGCGCCGCCCGCTCACACCGACAGACCGTTCGATCGAGGAAGGATCCCTGCCGATGCGGGTGCACCAGCGATCCAAGACCCGGTTCTTGTGCGCGTAGAGATCATGGTTCGTCGTGCTGAAGAAGCCGTGCCAGATGTTCGCGTGCTGCGCAGTGATCCTCAGGGTCACCTTCTCTCCACCGCCTCCGACAAGAATCGGGATGGAGCGTTTGGGGGGTGGGTTCAGATCGGCCAGACGAGCCTTGATGATCGGGAGATTGCGATCCAGGTCACGGAGGCGACCTGCCGCCGTTCCGAATTCGTACCCGTACTCGTCGTAGTCCCGCTGAAACCATCCCGACCCGATGCCGAGGATCAGGCGCCCCTCGGAGATGTGGTCGACCGTACGGGCCATGTCGGCGAGCAGATTCGGATTCCGATACGAGTTGCAGGTCACCAGGCATCCGATCTCGACCCGCTCGGTGATCTCCGCCCACGAGGCCAGCATCGTCCATGCCTCGAAGTGCTTGCCGTCACGGTCGCCGGACAACGCGAAGAAGTGGTCCCAGTTGTAGATGATGTCGACACCAAGGGCCTCGCACTCGAAAACCGCCCTGCGGATGTTCAAATACTCGGCATGCTGCGGCTCAAGTTGTACTGCGATCCGGGGCATGCGCGCACAGTAGCGTGCGTAAGCTGGAAACTGATCGAGCACGAGGGGTGACATGGAGTTCCAGTCCTATGCGTACGGGCAGAACCATTTCACGATCGACGCAGACCTCTCCGTGGTATTGAGCCGATACTGGCGGGATTTCGACGCGCACCGCGAAGAGATGACACGGTGGGGCCTGCTGATGGGATCCGAGGCGTACGAGGTCGGCTACCACATCGACCAGGGGGCGATACCAGAGTTGGTGATGCATGACCTGGATGGCAACCGGGTCGATCGGGCGCGGATCTCCCCGGCGCAGAAGGCGTTGCTGGCGAAGCTCACACCGATGATGCGTCCCATCTATGACGGCGGAAGCTGGCATCATCACTATGCGATCGGGTATCTCCTCGGCGACCCGGGTTTGTACTGCATTCTGACCATCACCCAACAGACGGCGTACGCGATTCACAAGTACGCGCCCGAGCTGAGCGAGTGGAAGGATCGGCTCCTGGCAGGAGAGGCTTGGGGTGCGACGTGGATGACCGAGATCCAGGGAGGGAGCGACCTTGGTGCGAACAAGACCGTCGCTCATCACGACGAGGATGGCTGGCGCCTCTCCGCAGGTGACAAGTACTTCGCGAGCGGGGCGGGCCTGACCGACGTCGCGATTGCCACCGCCCGTCCCGAGGGGGCACCGGCAGGCCCCAAAGGCCTTGCCCTGTTCCTCGTGCCGCGTCTGCGCCGGGACGGCTCACTCAACTTCACGGTGCGCAGACTCAAGAACAAGTCGGCGACCCGCGCCGTCCCTTCCGGAGAGGTCGAACTCGACGACGCAGAGGCATACCTCATCGGGCGGCCCGAAGAAGGGATCTACTACACGCTCGAGAACCTCACGATCTCGCGACTCGCGAACGCGGTCGCGGCGATGGGGATCGCCAAGAAGACGCATCTCGAGACGCTGACCCGCGTCCAACGGCGCACCGCCTTCGGACATCCGCTCGGAGAGCTTCCGCTGATTCGCCGGGACATGGTGGACCTCGCAGTCCGACAGGCCGGAGGCATGGCGATCGCATTCCGGGCCGTCGAAGCGTTCGATCACGCCTGGCATGACCGGCCTCCCTACACCGCCGACTATCACTACGCCCGTTTCCTGTCACACCTCGCCAAGAACCGCACCGCCAATCACGCGGCAGAGATCACTCGCCTCGGCATGGAGATCTTCGGTGGGCTGGGATTCCTGGAGGAGTATGCAGTCGCACGTTGGCACCGGGAAGCCCTCATCACACCGATCTGGGAAGGCCCCAGCAACGTGCAGGCGATCGACATGCTCGAAGCGATGCAGAAGAAGGGCGCGCACGAGCAGTTCGTCGACGAGTTCACGACGCTTCTTGAGGGCGTCGGAACACCCGCCGCAGAGATGGCCCTCAAGACGATCCAGGGGACCCTCTCCGATCTGGCTCGCATGGGCGCCGACGAGGCCCAGTGGCATTCGAAGCGCGCACTCGTGAGATTCGCCGACGCGGCGCAAGTCGGTCTTCTCTATGACCTGGCCGATGCGGGCGGTGACCGGTACGCGAAACTGGCTGAACTCTATGCGGCGCACTTCCTCGAAGCCGAGGAGTACCCGACATGGGCTATGAAGGACGCCTCCGTGTAGCCGGACCCCAACACTCACCCGTTCTCGTGACGCTTGGATGGGATTATTCCCGGCGGCCTCAAGTGGTGTGAGTGGGTCGGGGTCTACTGGCTCGCTGCGAGCCGCTCGGCCGCCTGGAAGAGCGCCTCGGGAGGGATCTCTCCCGGGAAGCGAAAGTCCACCTTGCCGTCGGCGGTCACGAAGACGAAGAACGGGAATGCGTTGAGCCCGAATGCGTTCGCAGCGGTATTCTCGGGACTGTCCGCCATCGTGGGGACAGGCCAGTCCGCCAACCATTTCGACGGCGGGTAGTTGGGTGCCGTAGCGTCCGTTGCGGTGGCAACAGAGTAGAACTCGACTCCCGGTGGCAGACCGTTCTCGTCGATATACGGAGTGAGTTCGTTCACGTCGTTCTGGCAATGCGGGCACCAGTGGGTGAGAAAGACGATGATCTTTGGCTTGCCGTCATCTCCGATCGAGATGCGGGTGCCGTCGAACGACGAACCTGACAACTGAGGTGCCCTCATGCCGATCGCGGGGTCCGCTCCCTGCTTGGGATAGCGTGGCAAAGCGGTTCCCGTGACCGTGACCATCTGCGTCTCGCCGATCGTGGCGTTCGTAGCGGTGGGGCCTCCTTTCGTGGAGAGGCCGGCGGCCGCTGCGATGGCAAGTATGCCGAGGACCCCGATGATGATCCAAAGCCGCCTGGAGCGAACGGGGGCGGGATTGTCTTTCGATTGCCTACTCATGCTCTTTCCTCGTCGACGTACGCGCCCACAGCAGGAGCAGTCCAACAAGTGTCAGCCCTGCGAGGGACATCATGGGGATCGAGATGAATCCCAACTCCCAGACCCAACGAAGGGTACATGGGACGTCGGGGCTGCACACGCCAGCGTCGAGTGACGGGAAGCTCTGAATCGTGTATTGATAGGCGGCGATGCCCCATCCGACCACAACGAACGGCAGCGAATAGGTGCTGATGCGCGTGTCCTTGCGCAGTGCGGCGATGGGCAGCACGATGACCAACGGGTACCAGACGATGCGCTGATACCAGCAGAGATGGCACGGGTTGAAGCCGATCACTTCCGAGTAGAAGAGGCTCCCCGCGATCGCACCGAGTGCAATGGCGGAAGCTACCCAGAGCGTCGACCCTCCGAGCAGATCGTCGAGCCAGTCGGATGCGGACTGCAGCACCGCCGAACGTCGTCTCCCCAGGAGCAGCACCACCAATCCGATATCGACCACGATGATGAGCAGCGTGATGAGCCCGAAGAATCGGTTGACAAACGCTGGGTTCATGGGATCGGAGACTAGTGGCGGCGGGCCGGCCTACCGGCCTGCCAGCTGATCGAGAATCTGGTAGAGCGTTTCGGGTGCCACGGAGCCTTCGCTCCTGCCGACGACCTTGCCGTCTGTATCGACGAAAACGATGAAGGGGAACCCGGAGAGACCGAACGCTCGTGCCGAAGAGCTGTTCGTGTCGTCCGCGATCGTAGGAACCGGCCAGTCGGTCAGCCACTTCGACGGCGGATAGTTCGGCTTGGCGGCGTTCACACTCGTGGAGATGGCGACGATCTCGACACCCTCCGGAACACCGTTTTCCGCTATCCACGGAGTGAGCTCTTGCACCTCGGTCTGGCAGTGCGGACACCAGTGGGCAAGCAGGATGATGGCTTTCGGGGTGCCGTCGTTCGTTATCGACAGGGGGGTCCCATCGAACGTCGCGCCGATGATCTCGGGGGCCACCATTCCGGCGGCGGGATCGGGCATCCCGCTCTGATACGTCGGCAGGGCCTGGCCGGTGATCGTGACCGGTCTGGTCTGCTTGATGTTCTCGCCCTGGGAGTCGGACCCGGTGGTGAGAAGTGCGACGAGTGCCGCGGCGGCAATGACGGCGGCGCCGATCAGGATGGCTGTTCTGCGCGAACGCCGTTTCCGTGGGGGCGCCTTCTTGACGGCCTTCCTACTCATGAGTTCCTCACAGGGAAGCGTGACAGGTCGAGAGCATAGCCTCGTGAGAGACGGGCCTATTCGGTCAGGTAGACGACCAGTTGCTCGCTCGCCCGGTCACGGAACGCAGCCATCGCATCGAGCCGTTCGAGCTCCTGTGTGACAGCCTTCTCGGCATGGCGAACGGTTCTCCGGTCGAAGAACGCATGGACTTCATCGGCCATATCGCTCAACGTCCAGAGAGTTCCCAGCGTGCGCTTGAGCAGTGAGGGCGGGAAGGCCCGCACCTGGTCATCCCAGTGGTGGGTGTAGAGATCCCATGCGACCCGACTCGCCGAGCGGTTTGCAAGCAACAACTCCACGACGAAGGGTGCGTTCTGGGTCCTGATCCGACCGTCGAGTGCCATCGCGAAGGTGCGTTCGACAAGTGCCCTGTCCGGAAACAACGGCAATGCGTAGAGGTAGCGGTTCTCGTCCTGTGGCGTCTCTGCACGTTCGTATTCGGAGAAGAACGTCTCGTAGTCGGCGAGTCCGGCATCTGCCGTGACATTGATGACCGCTTGGGCCACCTCGGGATCGAGCGTGTGATCGAAGACAGCCGGCAGCAGTTCGATGGCGCGCGCGCGTACCTGACCGTCGTTTCCGTAGCGACCGAGAGCCGAGATGAGCAGGCCGCGCAGGCGGCGGGTCAGTCCGTCTTCTTCGGGGTGAGGAGCCCATCCGAGACGTTTCGCCGCCGGTGTGAGGAGATCACGGACATACCGTTCGAAGGCTGGGCTTGGATCGAACGTGTGATGGATTTGCCTGATGCTCTCGACGATCGCGGTCCACACTGCGTGCTCTGTCTCGTTGCCGAAGCGGGTGAGGAGATCCAGATACGCGCCGATATCGGTCTGACCGGCGATGACACAGGCCCACATGTCGTCGATGAGACCATATCGGTCGAGTGCGGAGAGACGGTCGAGGCGTTCCAGGATGCGCTCGAGGAGATCCGGCGAGTAGCGGCTCCGGTAGTAGCCGTGTCCGCCGGCGTTTGCGAGCACCCAGTTGACGGGGTCTTCGACGTCGATGCGAATCTCCGGTGTGTCGAACACCACGTCGGTCCGATGGACCACGTCACCGGCTCCGTAGGCGAGGGTGAGGGGGATCTGCCACAGGTCGCCATCACCGGAGGGCCGGTACTGGAAGCGATGCTGTCGCGCGACGATACTGCCGTTGTCCAGGCCGATATCCACCTGCGGGTAGCCGCCGGAGAAGATCCACGACTCCATGACCGATCCGACGGGTTGGCCCGAGGCCTGTTCGAGAGCCGCCCACAGGTCGCTCGTCTCGGTGTTCGCGAACGCGTGAGCTTCCAGATACGTCTCAACGCCCTTTCGGAACACCTCTTCGCCGAGGAACCGCTGGAGCATGCGGACGAGTGAAGAGCCCTTCAGATAGGTGAGCACATCGAACATCTCGTCGGCTTCATGCGGAGCGACGACCGGAAACTCGACGGGTCTGGTCGCCTGGAGGGCGTCGGTGATCATGGATCGAGAGCGCAACGGCGCGAACGAAAGCCAGGTTTTCCATTCCGGTTTCCACGCATCCTGAGCGATCATCTCCATGAACGTTGCGAACGCCTCGTTCAGCCAGACGCCGTTCCACCACTTCATGGTCACGTAGTCACCGAACCACATGTGGGCGAGCTCGTGGGCGATGACTTCCGAGACGCGCTGCACCTCGCCGTGGGATGCGGTCTCGAGGTCGACGAGGAGGGCGCTTTCTCGGAACGTGACGGCGCCGAGGTTCTCCATCGCTCCGAACGCGAAGTCGGGGATCGCGATGAGGTCCATCTTGTCTCCCTGGTACGGGATGTCGTAGTAGTCGGCAAACCACCGCAGGTAGTGGGCGCCGGCTTCGACCGCGAACTCGGCCAGTCGTTCCTGTCCGGCCTGGTGGACCACTCGCAGGGGAACACCGCCGGCGTCGACCGGTTCGGTTGCGACGAACGGCCCGACAACGAAGGCCACCAGATACGTCGACATTCTCGGAGTGTCGGAGAAGAGGATCCTGATGGTGCCGTCATCGAGTTTCGTTCGACTGATCTCGGCTCCGTTGGATACGGCGAGCAGACCCTCGGGCACAACGAGGGTGATGCCGAACACGGCTTTGTATTCCGGTTCGTCCCAGCAGGGGAACGCGCGCCGGGCGTCGGTCGCTTCGAACTGGGTTGTGGCGACGACGTGGTCGCGGCCGTCCGCATCCGTGAACGTGCTGCGATAGAAGCCGTGGAGCTTGTCGTTGAGGATTCCGGAGAAGCGGAGAGAGAGTGTGTGCTCTCCCGGCGGGATCTGTGCACCGTCGGACAGGCGGATCCGTTCCGTCTCGGGGTCGTGGGAGGTAGAGAGGCTGCGGTCGCCGAGTGTGGCTTCTTCGATGTCGATCTCGATGGCGTTGAGAATGATCTCGTCGGCCGGCTCGCCGACCGTGACACGAATCGTCTCGGTCCCGGAGAATGTCGCCGTATCGAGATCCGGACGCAACGTGATGTCGTAGCGGCTTGGGAACGCGATCTTGGGAAGGCGGTAGGGATCCACTCGAGGCTCCTCGCTCGTGTCGGGTGATGGTAGCGACCACTCACGGCCGGCCGGTAGGGTTCGACCGGCGAAAGGAGACCGATGGGTGCGATCTTGCGGTGGGGTATCGACGTCGTTCTGTGGCTCCAGCAGGCGAGCCCATCGTTGGACGGACTCTTCAAGACACTGACGTTTCTCGGGAGCGAGGAGTTCTATCTGCTGTTGCTCCCATTGGTCTACTGGAGTGTGGACCGGGTCATCGGGATGCGATTGATCGTGCTCCTCCTGTTCTCCAATCTCGTCAACACCGCGGTGAAGCTGCTTGCAGCCCAACCGAGGCCTTTCGCCTACGACGCCCGGGTGAAGGCGATCACCAGTGAGGTCTCATTCGGTTTCCCCTCCGGGCATACACAGAACACGGTCGCGGTGTGGGGGTACCTCGGGTCGAGAGTCCGGGCAGGGTGGTTCTGGCTTCTGGCAGGCCTGCTGATGGTGGGAGTGCCACTCTCCCGCATCTACCTCGGTGTGCATTTTCCCACCGATGTGCTCGGAGGCTATCTCATCGGGGCCATCGTGTTGTGGCTGTTCCTGCGCTTCTGGAAACCGGTCGAGCGCTGGTTCTGTGGACTCGCTCTCGTGTGGCAACTGGCGATCACCATGTTCGCTCCGGCGGCGCTGCTCGCGTTCCATGTTTCCGAATCGGTCACGACCGGCGTGGGCACGATGGTCGGCATGGGGGTCGGCTTCGTGTTGGAACGACACTGGGTCCGGTTCGAGACCGCCGGACCGATCATGCATCGCGTCCTGAGGTTCCTCATCGGGTTGGTCGTCCTCATCGGCCTCTGGGCTGGGCTTCGAACGCTCTTCGCCGGCATCGAACCGGCCATGGTGCTGCGCTTCATCCGGTACGGCCTCGTCGGACTGTGGGGGGCGTTCGGGGCTCCGTGGCTGTTCGTCCGGTTGAGGATCGCGTCTCAGAGCACGATGCCTGCCTGACGGTTTCTCACTCGCCAGTAGTGACGCACGTAGGGAGGACGTCGATCCGGCGTGTCCGGAATCCGGTCGGTCCAGGTGGCGAGCAGCTCGCGGGCATGGGTGAACGCATCCCCCGGGCTCGGGGGATCTTTGAGCCATCGGCGCTCGATGTCGTCTCGCTCGGAGCCGAACAGCGGGAGGAGCCGGCTCGGATCGCGCAGTGCTCTCCGATGGAGGCGCTCATGTGCCCACCAGAGGGTTCGGGGGTCGTAGGCGGCGGTGGGCTCGGGGCCGAGGTCGAGCGGCTCCAGAACGCCGACGGGCTTGAAGAGGCCGGTGCAGGGCGCAGAGGTGCCTGTCACCCAGTGACGAGATCCGGTGGGAGTGAGTTCGGCGACCCACGAGGCGACGGACTCGGATCCCGTCGCAATCCCCCCTCCATGCATGCACGGTGCGGCCATCGCACCGTTGAGGATGCCGTACCGGGGTTCGTCTCCGCCGTGGTCGCGAAGCAGGGCCATCAGATCCTCCGGTCCGGTTGCTGCGGCCGCCCTGGCCTGGGTGAGGGGTTGGCGAACCCTGCAGGCGGAGACTTTCGTCTTGAGCCAGTCGGAGTGCTGCTCGGCGAACCCGGGAATCGTCAAGCCGTTCGAGATGCTCCTGGCGCCATCGGTGACGCGTTCGACCTCCCACAGCGTGCCGGCCGTCTCGAGCACGAAGGCCTCTCGGGGGTCGGCGACGATGAAGCTGTTGTGATAAGTGAAGCCCGGATGCTCGAATCCGCACTCTCCGCCCTGACCGTGGCGCTCGAGGAGATCGGTGATGGTGTCGACGGCGGTCTTCGCGGAGTCGGCCCGTTCGAGGGCGAGACGGATCATGTCCATGCCGGTGAGGCCGGTCTTCGCGTAGGGCTGGTCGGTGAAGACTGCCTCGTTGCCGATCGCCACACCGTGTTCGTTCGCTCCGATCTCCGCGCCCCACATCCAGAAGGGCCGGGAAAGCAGCACGGCGTTGGTTTCACGAACCTGCGGGATCTCGATGTGCGTGCACTGCACGGTCACGCCGGCCGCGTGGGTCCGCCGTGGCTGCCATCCGAGGAGTTGGGCCTCGTTGGGGTCCCGGTCCGAGTTCTTGGCAAAGAGCACCCGATCCGGTCGGACGATGACGATCGTGTCGCACATGGGCCCGAGCCTATCCGTTTCCTGTCAATGCTGGCGTCGCCATTCGACGCTGCCATTGACAGGAATATGGGGGTCGTTTCTCTCGTCAATGCCGGCGTCGCCATTCGAGGCTGCCATTGACAGGAAATCCGATACTCTTGTGGTCATGGAGATCCTGGGTATCGATATCGGCGGGTCGGGCATCAAGGGTGCCCCGGTCGATGTCGAGCGGGGAGTGCTGACTCGCGAGCGGCACAAGATCCTGACGCCCCAGCCGGCCACACCCGAGGCGGTCGCAGGGGTCGTCGCGGAACTCGTGACCCATTTCGAGTGGCGAGGCGCGATCGGCTGCACCTTTCCTGCCGTTGTGCGTCGCGGCGTCATCTACACGGCAGCGAATGTCGACCAGTCGTGGGTCGGAGTGGATGGCGAGTCGCTGTTCGAACGGGCGACGGGGCTGTCGGTGAAGCTTCTCAACGATGCGGACGCCGCCGGAGTTGCCGAGATGCAGTTCGGTGCGGGGAAGGGACGCGGCGGCGTCGTCGTGCTGCTGACGTTCGGGACCGGCATCGGGAGTGCCATGTTCGCCGACGGACGGCTGATGCCGAACACGGAGCTCGGACACCTGGAGTTTCGGGGGGGCGAAGCCGAACACTACGCCGCAGCCAGGGTCCGCAAAGAGGAGAAGCTGAGCTGGCATGAGTGGGGCAGGAGAGTCGATCGATTCCTCGATTATCTCGACTTGCTGTTCTCCCCGGACCTCTTCATCGTAGGTGGAGGGGTGAGTCGCAGGTTCGAGCGTTTCTCCGAAGCGCTCTCAGTGAGAACCGAGGTCGTTCCGGCCGTTCTCCAGAATGAGGCCGGGATCATCGGGGCTGCGTTGGCTGCTTCCTGATTCTCGATCACCGGCCTTGGCGCCGCTGCCATCGACCAAACACCGGCCGTGAGGTTTTTCTCCGTATTGGCGACGCGACAGAGCCCGCGTGTGGGATGATGCGTTGAGTCTCGGAGGAGGGATTTCCATGACCAGCGATGGCGCCGAAGGAACTGTGAGCGGAACGATGATGAATCGTGTGGTTCGTGCCGTGAAGCTCGATCCGACCCTGTATCGGGAGGTGTCCGGAGACGGATCCAAGACTACCGAGGCTATGATCGTTGTTGCGCTCGCCGCTCTCATCGGGGGCCTCGGCCCGATCCTCGGTCCCGGCCACTTCAGATTCGGTGGCTGGATCCTGGCCGCGATTCTGGCTCCGACCCTCTTCCTCGCAATCGGAACCGGTGTGTTGTGGCTCATCGGAAAGCTGTTCAGCGGCAAGGCGGAGTTCATGCAGATGTTCCGCCCGCTCGGCTACGCGTATGCGCCATACGCTCTCGGGATCATCCCGTTCATCGGCGGCATCATCGGAGGGATCTGGGCACTTGTCTGCGCGGTCATCGCCGTGCGCGAGTCGGAGGAGGTCTCGACGGGAGCGGCCGTCGCCATCGTGCTGATCCCGGCGGCGATTCTTTTCATTCTGATGCTGATCGTTGGTGCCGTCATCGGTCTGACAATGCTTGGACTGGCGAGGAGCTGAGGGTTCACGCCAGAACCGGACGGTCCGGCGGCACAGGCTGCTCCGGGCCGTCCGAACATGAGATCGCGACCTGCTCCGGCAGGCTGGACCATGAGCCTGACCGAGAGATCAGGCGATCGCTGCCTCGAATCTCTCGACGCGATCTGGAGCGAGCCGCACGGTGACCGTGACCGCGGTCTCCCCGTGCCGTTCATCCATCACCTCTCCCTCCCGGTGTAGGGCGGCGAGAACCTCCCCACGCGTGTATGGGATCGTCAAGGTCGCGACGACCGTCGCGGGGGCGAGCATGTCGGCGATCCGTCCCAGCATCTCGTCGATCCCTTCTCCGGTGGCCGCCGAGAACGCGAGAGCCTCCGGGTGCAGAGCGAGCAGGCGGTGCAGGCGGATGGGATCCGCAGAATCCTGCTTGTTGAGAGCCAGCAACTCCGGGATCGCTGCGGCGCCCAGATCGGCGAGCACGTCCCTCACCGTGGCGATGTGGGATTCGGCGTCCTGATCCGAGGCGTCGACCACGTGGATCATCAGTGTGGCGTCGGCGACCTCGTCGAGCGTGGATCGGAATGCTTCGATGAGTCCGTGGGGGATGCGGCGCACGAACCCGACGGTGTCGGAGAAGACGACCTGCCGGCCGTCCGGAATCTGGAATCTCCTGACGGTGGCGTCGAGTGTCGAGAACAGACGATCTTCGACGAGCACATCGGTTCCGGTGAGGCGGTTCAGCAGCGTCGACTTTCCTGCGTTCGTATAGCCGACGAGAGCGACCAAGGGAACGTTGTTTCTCCTGCGGGCCTTGCGTTGTGTCATCCGAGTGCCGTGGAGTTTTGCGAGGTCGTGTTCGAGGCGAGTGATCCGTTGCTCGATTCGACGTCGGTCGGTCTCCAGTTTCGTCTCGCCCGGTCCGCGTGTCCCAATGCCTCCTGCCTGCCTGCTCAAAGCCGTGCCGCGTCCGCGCAGGCGCGGAAGGTGGTAGCGAAGCAGTGCCAGTTCGACCTGAAGCATGCCGGCCCTGCTCGTGGCATGTTGGGCGAAGATGTCGAGGATCAGGCCGGATCGGTCGACGACGTCACAGCCGAAGATTGCCTGGAGGTTCCGCTGTTGTGTCGGTGTGAGGTCGTCGTCGAAGATGACGACGTCGACGTCGAGACGTCGCGCCTGCTCTGCCAGCCGGGATGCCTGGCCTGAGCCGATGAACGTTGCAGGATCCGGCTTCCTGTGTCGCGGGGACGTCTGCCCAACAGGGTCGGACCCTGCAGTATCCGTCAGGCGGGCCAACTCATCGAGCGACGCGGCGGTGTCGAACAGTGAACCGACGAGGAAGGCACGCTGTCGGGCGATCTCGAGGTCGGTGACGGTGGCCGTCAATCTGCGTCCGGCACGACCTTCCGACGGTGTCACAGGTAGCGGCCTCCAGGAGACTGATCTTCGCGTCGTTCCTCGGCGATGATCTGTGCCTCCCGCACAGCGATCACGACCTGGCCGGTGATCGGCCAAATGAACCGCCATGCCTCCGTGGGGACCGCCCAGAACCGGTCGCCCGTCTCGACATCGACGAGTGCGAGGGCCTCGGTCGACTTCTCTGCGACGGTCGCAGCCGGCACAAGCAGCCCGGAGCGGGTAGTGGACTCTTGGACGAGATGGCCGACACGCCATCCGGGAAGTACCCGGAAGCCGTCGGCGTCGCCAGAGATCGGACCGTTGTTCACGGTTCCATGGTGGCACACGTCGGGACCCGACTCCAGTCCGAGATGTTCGCCGGCCGGCACTCTGCTGTAGCCTGCCCCGGGATGACGTCGTCCCTTCGCCTCAGCTTTCCTCTGGAACGATTGAAGCTCGACAACGGACTCAGGATCGTCTTGATTCCAGATCGGTCGAGTTCCGTCGTTGCCGTCTCCGTGCTCTATGACGTCGGGTTTCGCTCGGAGCCCGAGGGGCGGAGCGGTTTTGCCCATCTCTTCGAGCACATGATGTTCCAGGGATCCGAGCAGGTGCCAAAGGGAGAGTTCGACCGGCTGCTCATGGGAAACGGGGGTGTGGTCAACGGTACGACGGCGCCCGACTTTACCGCCTACTTCGAGATCCTTCCGGCCGCGGCCTTGGAGATGGCGCTCTTTCTGGAAGCCGATCGGATGCGTTCGTTGCAGGTCGATCAGGAGAACCTCGACAATCAGACGGCGGTCGTGCAAGAAGAGATTCGACTCAACGTTCTGAACCGTGCCTATGGGAGGTTTCCCTGGATTCTGCTTCCTGCCCTGATGTTCGACACGTATCCGAACGCCCATGACGGTTACGGGAGTTTCGAGGATCTGGAGGCGGCGCGCCTCGAGGACGTACGTGACTTCTTCGCTCGTTTCTACACACCTGCCAATGCCGTCTTGACGGTCTGTGGCGACCTGCAACCGGATGCTGCAGTTCGGCTGATCGAGCGTCACTTCGCCGGTATCGAGGGACGGCGACGCCCTCGCCTGCGGTCGTTCACGGAGCCGATCCGGGACGAGGTCCGGCGGTCTCGATATCGGGATGTGTTCGCTCCTGCTCCCGCTCTGGCGCTCGGATACCGGGTCCCCGATCCCATCGCTCACCTCGATCAGATCCTTGCGCTCGACGTCCTGGCACGAGTGCTGGCCGGCGGAGCGGCTTCCCGCCTCGAGCAGCGCCTCGTTCACAAGGAGGGGCTGGTCACCTCTGTCGATGCTTGGATCGGGGAAGGCCAGGGGTGGGCGGGCCCGTTCGAGATGCGTGATCCGACCCGGTTCCAGGTCAGCGCCTTCTATCCGCGAGCCTCCGACAGAAGCCGGATCATCGAAGCAATCGATGAGGAGATCGAAGCCGTCACCGGGGGCCTCGAACCTGGCGAGGTGGATCGGGTGGTCAGTCGTGTGACCGCCGAGTATGCGCGCAAGATGAACCACATGCTCAACCGATCCCTTGGCGCGGCTCAGTTCGAACTCCTCTACGACGAGCCTGGTCTGCTGGATGCGATTCCGGCGCTGTACGCGAACGTGACCGCACGAGCAGTCTCGGAGGCTGCCCGAGTGTGGCTCCGTGCCGATCGCCGTGCGGAACTGGACATCGTTCCGGGAGGTGGGCAGTGATTCCCGAGGTCGGACGCTTGAAGCGAATACGACTCCCACGCGTGTTCGATGAGGTGCTCCCGAATGGTTTGCGGACGGTGATCGTGCGGCGGCCCGGCGCCCCCTTGGTCGAAATGCGGCTGCGGATCCCGATGCCGGCGACGACGGCCGGGGAGGAGGCCCGGCGTGATCTCCTGACGCGAACATTGAAGAGTGGAACGAGCCGGCGTTCCGAGGTCGACATCGCAGCAAGACTCCAGGAGATCGGCGGGTCGCTCGGCGTCGGCACGGACGAAGATGGCCTCTACCTGGAGGGATCTGCGCTCTCCAGGCGAATGGGTGATCTCCTCGATCTGGTTGTCGAGATCCTCACCGACGCGACATTCCCCGATTCGTCCGTGTGGACCGAGCGGGCACGGCTGGCACAGGAGGTCGTTCTCGCTCGCGCGCAACCAGAAGTCGTCGCAGGCGAGGAGCTTCGCAAGCGCTTCTTCGGGAGGCACCCGTACGGACTCGGGCTGCCTTCGCCGTCAGGGCTGCGACGGGTCACCTCCGGCAGGCTGCAGACGCTCTACGACGACCTCGTTCGGCCCGGCGGTGCCGTCATGGTGCTCGTGGGAGATCTTCGACCTGCTGCGGAGGCCGAGCGCGTCGCCGACGCGATGCGGCGGTGGAGACGAAAGCGGCGTCCCCTTCCTGTGCCGAAACCGTCGGCGCCTCGTCCTCGGCCCATGCTAGTTGTACATCGACCCGGCTCCCGGCAGACGAACATCCGTCTTGGCGGCCTGGCGCCGGGATCCGGAGCGAAGGTGTTCCCTGCGTTCGAACTGGCGAACCTGATCTTCGGCGGGTACTTCTCATCACGGTTGGTTGTCAACCTCCGTGAGGACAAAGGGTTTACCTACAACCCCGCCTCTCGAATTCACCACGCGGTTGCCGCGTCGACCATCACGATCTCGGCCGATGTGCGTTCCGAGGTGACGGGGGCGGCACTCGTGGAGACCATGTACGAGCTGGGTCGCATCGTGTCGACACCCCCCGAAGCGACGGAACTGGAGGAGGCTCGTCGCTACCGGATCGGCACGCTCGCCATCGGGACGCACACCCAGGCCGGGTTTGCAGACACGCTCGGCGCGCTGCTTTCCAGGGGCCTCGACGTCACGTATCTTCGTAGCCATCAGGACCGCCTCGAGGAGGTTTCCGTCGATGACGTTCTGACGGCTGCCAGGGAGTTCCTGGCGCCGTCATGTCTGATCGCGGTGCTGGTCGGCGATGCCGACGTGATCGTTCCCCAGATCGCACCGTTCGGGAGATTCCAGGTTCGCGCCTGAGGTCTCCACGGTGCTACGTTCGCGGTGATGAAGATCATTCCGCGTTACGAGTTTCGTGCCTGGGGCGACGACCTCGACTTGGCACAGGCGCGACTTCTCGAGCTGGGGACCGGGCTGGAGCGCAGACAGACCGGCGAGGTCTACATCGTTTCACGCGCCGAGGAGACCAATGTGAAGATCAGGGCGGGGATTCTCGACATCAAACGGCTCCTGGACCGACGGAACCGCCTGGAGCGGTGGAAGCCCGTGTTCAAAGTCGCGTTCCCTGTCGAGAGCCAGGTGCTGTCGACGTCCGTGTTCCCATTGCTCGACGTCGAGGCACCGCCGCCGGCGGCCGGTCTGCTGAGTGAGGAGGAGTTCGTGGCCGTGGCAGATCGTCTCGAAGGGATGATGGCCGTTCCGGTGCAGAAGGCACGCTCCCTGGTATCGATCGGGGATTGTCGGGGAGAGGCCGGTATCGTGACGGTCGATGGCGGCAGGTACCCGACGGTTGCGGTGGAATCTGCGGATCCTTCGGCGGTGGAAGAGACCATTGCCTTACTGGGCATAGGCGGTCACCCAAACGAAAGTTATCCGGCTCTCCTTCGGAGGTTGCGATGGGCGTAGAGATCGAACGCAAGTTCTTGGTCACGGCCGACGACTGGCGTGATCTCGCCGACGGTGTCGACTATCGGCAGGGATACTTGTCGACGGTCAAGGAGCGGACCGTGCGGGTGCGCACGATCGGCGAACGCGGCTACTTGACGATCAAGGGCATTTCGGTAGGAGCGGTGCGTGCCGAGTTCGAATACGAGATCCCCCGTGAGGATGCAGACCAGATGCTCGACAGCCTCTGCGAGCGTCCCCTGATCTTCAAGACTCGGTACACCATCCCCTTCCACGGGCATGCGTGGGAGGTCGACGATTTCCATTTGGAGAACGAGGGCCTCGTCGTTGCAGAGGTCGAACTATCGGATCCTGATGAGCAGTTCGACATCCCCCCGTGGATCGGGGAGGAAGTTACCGGCGACCCGCGCTTCTTCAACGCGAACCTGATTGCGCATCCGTACTCGGTTTGGGGCGACGAAGGGTCCGCCGGGTAGTCTGACGGCCCGATGGCCGAGACCCCTGATATCGAGTCGGCCGACTACCGACGCAATTTTGCCGCCGGGCTCGTCCACGGAATCTTCTTCCAGGCGTCGTCGGCGCTTGCGAACGTGCAGACGGTGCTCCCATCGTTCGTCGCCTTGCTGACACCGTCGGCGCTCGCCGTTGGATCGATGGCGGCGGTGCAGGGTGCGGGGCAGGTGATTCCGCAGCTCTTCACCGCGTATCTGATCGAAGACCGACCGCGTCGGAAGCCGATCCTGTTGTGGGTGATCACCCTGCGCTGGGTGTCGTTCGGATTGCTTGCCTTCTTGACCTGGCGACTCGGAGCGACCAGACCCGGCGTCGTCCTCGGGGTGTTCCTTGTCCTGTTCGGGATGTTCTCGTTGGCAGGAGGTGTGGGTACGGTCGTCTACGCCGACGTATTCGCCAAGGCGATTCCTACTCGGCGGCGGGGAAGGTTCATCGGATGGCGCCAGCTCCTCGGATACGGTCTCGCCATCGCGGCGGGCTACGTCGTCAAGGCGGTGCTGGGGAATGAGCGGATCGCATTCCCATCGAATTACGCCTTGATCTTCGCGTTCTCCGCGCTTGCGCTCCTGGTGGCCTTCACCGGGTTCGCGATGATCCGGGAGCCGGTGTATCCGGTCGAGCGGCGGTCGAACTCGCTGGGACATCTTCTTCGACGCGCCTGGCACCTTGCAGGTGACAACGCCAATTTCCGCTGGTTTCTCACGACACAGGCACTCACCATGGCGGTGCTGTCGCTGGGGCCGTTCTACGTGGTCTTTGCTCTCGGCAGCGGGGGAGTGTCCAGGGGTCAGATCGGTGTGTTTCTTGCCGTCCAGATGGCCGGGGCAGCTGTCTCGAATCTTCTCTGGGGTTGGATGGGGGATCGGTTCGGGAACCGGGCCGTGATCGTCGGGGTGGTTCTCTTCGGGGGTCTCACCCCGCTGGCGGCTCTCGCTGCAGGTTCGGCACCGGGGTTGTTCGTTGTCGTGTTCGCCTTGATGGGAAGCACGATCAGTGGTGTGCGGCTTGGATTCAACAACATGATTCTCGAGATGGCGTCGGTATCGTTGCGACCGACTTGTGTTGCGCTCCAGAACACGCTGCTGACGCCTGTGATGTTGTTGCCGCTGGTGGTGGGAGCGGTCGCCGATGCGTGGACATATGCGGCGCTCTTCTGGTCGGGGGCGGCGCTGATGCTGCTCGGCGTGTTCGCAGCACTGCGGATTCGCGATCCTCGGTTCGATCCTGAGGCGGTTTGCGTCGAGAAGATGTAGCGCACTCGGTTGCGGAGTGGCCGGTGATCGGTGTCGCGTCGGTTGTGGTCTTGCCGCGAGGTATCAGGCACCAGGTGCCGCATAGAAAGCACGAAGTGCCAAGTGTGAAATACGTCGATCAGCAGTCGGTTGTCTGCGTCTACCCCATCGACCTCGGCTCGTTCCTCGCCTTGGCCACTTCCCCTTCCAAGGGAAGCAGAAGTCACTCCCCGGCGGCCGGTCGTTCCGCGCCGAGGCCTCTTCGCGACGGCATGCTTCGGTCGATATGCGAGGCACGAAGGGGTTCAGCGGATAGGGCGAGCTTCTGGGGAGAGAGCGCTTCGTCATGCCCTGCGGCCAGAGTTCTCGCCGGCTGGTGAACGCTCGGGACACGCCATTCCCATGCGGTTCGAGTGCCCACTTCGCCTCTGCGCGCGTCCTCGAAGTACGAAGTGTGAAGTACAAAGTGTTTCCCTGAAAGGGGGACAGCCCATCAGAGAGCGGTGGAGGCGGAGGGGGATTGAACCTGCCGGGGACGTTTCGACCCCCCACGGGTTTTGGCAGGTTGTGTGGTGGTCGGGGAGCCCTGGTGGGCGTTGGCGGAGGCGGACGGGAATCGAACCCGCCGGGGACCTTTCGACCCCCCACCGGTTTTGAAGACCGGGGAGCCCACCAGGCGCTCGTTCGCCTCCGTGGGGGAGGGTAGTGGTGCTGGGAGGGCTCACACGCTCGCGAGTCTTGATCTCTCCGGATGTGCCGGTCGACGACGCTCGCCGCCAGGGCCGGTAACCTTCCGATCATGGAATCCTTCTCGGCACTCTTGCGGCGTGGACGGGCCGCGACGGGGCTCGGCTATCAGCGGATAGCGGAGCTGGTCGGGCGTTCACCGGCGACGATCCGCAACTGGGAGCGGGCCAAGAGCACACCGACCGACCCCGAGGTCGTCGTGGCGTTGGCAGCGGTGCTCGCCATCCCGGAGGAGGAGCTGCTGTCGGCTGCCGGGCTCGTCGTCGACTCGCAGGCCGACGCTTTCGCCGGCCTGGTGCCGTCCGGCTTGGGAACGGATGATCTCGAAGAAGAGGGGACCGGGGAAGCGCTCGGTGAGCATGTGTCGGACCTGCCCGAACCGGCGAGGCTCTTCGAACAGGGTGCGCATGTTGCGTCGACGGGCGTATCGTCAACAGAGGCGAAGCCGGGACGTGAGCCGCAGCTCGCATGGGACATGTCGGAGCCGGAGTCGGGTTCGCCGAGTCCGGCCGGCGAGGTTGAGCCGGTCGTCGCCGTCGAACCGGAGACAGGGCCCGAGGGAACGCGGGGCGCAGGCCACATGGCACCTCGTAGCCCGGCACCTGCCGCACCGCGTTCGGCGATTCCCGTCCCGTCCGCAGTTGGCACTACGGAACCCTCCTACCTCGAAGATGGCCGCCAGATGATGACCTACCGGGTACGTGCCGCACTGACCGTTGCCGTCGGTATTGTCTTGCTGCTGCTCGTCGAGTGGGGCCTGCGAGGGTTGAGTATCTCTCTGAAGGATCTGCTTGGGGGGCTTGGCCCTTGACGGATGGCCACTATGGGTGGTATATCACTACTAGCGGTGGTTGGTTGGGAGCGGGAGAAGGGTCGGAGCACATGGAACCCTGGAAGGACTGGGATCCTGTGATGCAGGAGGACTATCTGGCGGAGATCGATCTGACCGTTGGAGATCGGTTGGTCATGGAGATTCGCCGGAGAGTGCTCGACACCACCAAGACCAACTCGACCGCCGTCCCGGGCAAATCGGTCAAGGGCTGAACAGCGTTCGGACGGCAAGACCGATCGCAGCGAGTGCAGAGACGACCAGGATGCCACGTCGGAGGGTCGCGCCTTCGACGCGACCCTTCAGATAGCGGCTGACGAACAGGCCCACGGCGACGGCCGGTGCGAGGAGCAACGCCGTGACAATGTCCTGACGATGGATCTGTCCCACGATGGTGAGCGTCGTCACATTGATGATCACGCCGATTGTGAAGATCGCACCAAGGCTCGAGCGCAGCGTTCCGCCTTCCTCGTTCCGGTAGATCAGTGCGAGCGGTGGTCCCCCGATCGCCGAGGTCGTGCCGGTGATTCCGGACACAACCCCGGCAGCGAACTTGTTCAGCGGTGTGAGACGCACGGTGAGGCCGGCTGCCAGTGCAACCACCGCTGCAAGCACGACGATCGCGATCACTCCGTCGAGCGCTTGCCTCGTCACGGTCGCGAGGAGCAGTGCTCCGATCGCGGCACCGGGAAGGCGACCTGCGACGATCCAGCCTGCTCCTGAGAGGTCCAGTTGACGCCGCTCTCGTAACGCCATGGAGAAGGTCAGCGGTCCTGCCAGCAGGATCTGGGGGATGGGAGTGAGTCCCGGATACAGCAGGGCGAGAATCGGTACCGAGATCACGGCGAAACCGAAACCGACGGTTCCCTGGAGCGCGCTCGCGACGGCGGTTACGACGAGAGCGCCGATCAACACTGCAGGCGGGTACATGGCCGCGCAGTATCGCAGTGTCGGCCACCGAGCTGGAATCGGCTGGGAGTCTGCGGAAAGGGGTCGGTACCGGGTATGGCGAGCGAAGCGAGCCTGGCGGGCTCCTACGAGCGCAGTGCCCGTTCCAGATCCTCCAGCAGGTCATCGACGTGTTCGATGCCCACGGACAGTCTGATGAGATCGTCCGGGACTTCCAGCAACGTTCCCGCAACGGATGCATGCGTCATCTCGGAGGGAATCTCGATGAGTGACTCGACTCCGCCGAGACTCTCGGCGAGGGTGAACACTCTTGTCGTCGAGGCGATCCGGTGGGCAGCATCCGGCCCGCCCACAGGACGGAAGGACACCATGCCGCCGGCCCGCTTCATCTGTCGTCGGGCCAGCGAGTGCTGGGGATGTGAGTCGAGTCCCGGGTAGAGGACTTGGGCAACGTTGTCGTGGCCCTCCAGGAACACCGCCAACGTCTGAGCATTGTCGCAATGCCGCTCCATGCGGATCGCAAGCGTCTTGATCCCACGCAACACGAGCCATGCATCGAAAGGGCCGGGAATGGGACCGGCCGTGTTCTGGAGAAACCGCAGGCGGTCCAACAGCTCCGGATCCCTGGTGAGGACGGCACCACCTACGATGTCGGAGTGGCCACCCAGGTACTTGGTGGTGGAGTGCACGACGAGATCCGCTCCGAACTCGAATGGGCGCTGCAGGTACGGAGTGGCGAGTGTGTTGTCGACCACCATCAACGATCCGTTCTGGTGTGCGAGTTCGCTGATCTGTTTGAGGTCGACGAGACGCAGCAAGGGGTTGGTCGGTGACTCGACCCAGAACAGTCTCGTCTCCGGGCGTAGGGCGGCTTCTACGTGCTGTGAGTCCGTCATGTCGACTGCCGACCACATGATCCCCTGGTCGGAGAGAACTCTTGCGAAGAATCGGAACGTCCCGCCGTATGCATCGTCGGGCAGCAGAAGGTGATCGCCGGGTTTCAAGAGGTAGCCGATGAGTGCTGCGGCCGCCATCCCCGATGAAGTGGCAACGGCGCGACTTCCTGCGCCGATGCCTTCGAGCGAGGACAGCGCGGTCTCCAGCGCGTGGCGCGTGGGGTTGTCTGTCCGTGAGTACTCGTAGCCCTTGTGCTCACCGGGGGCATCCTGCGCGTAGGTGGATGTCGCATGGATCGGCACGACTATGGACCCTGTGGTCGGATCCGGATCCTGACCCGCGTGGATGGCGTCGGTTTCGAATCGCATCAGCTCACCTCGTAGTCGTGCTCGCGCATCCATTCGTCATTGAATATCTTCGACAGGTACCCACGACCGGAGTCCGGGAGAATCACGACAGTGAGCCGGTCCGGTTCGCGCTCGGCAAGCTCGGCGGCCGCGTATGCCGCCATCCCGGCGGATCCGCCGACCAGCAGACCTTCTCGACGGGCCATGCTCCGGGTCATCATGAACGCATCGGCGTCGGAAACCATGACGTACTCGTCGACGATGTCGGGATCGAGCGTTTCCGGCCAGAAGTCCTCGCCGACCCCCTCCACGTCGTACTGATGGATCTCATCATCCGAAAGTGCCGTGTAGATCGATCCCTCCGGGTCTGCTCCGATCACGAGGATGTCCGGGTTCATCTCCTTGAGGTAGCGGCCGGCTCCGGTGACCGTGCCGCCGGTTCCCACGCCGGCGACGAGCGCACCGATACGGCCTTCGGTCTGGTCCCATATCTCCGGGCCGGTCGTCAGATAGTGGGCCTCGGGATTCGCAGGGTTGGTGTACTGGTCGGGACTGTAGGCGCCGGGGGTCTCGGCGACGATGCGCCGCGCCACTCCGTAGTAGGACTCCGGATCGTCGGGGAGAAGTTCCGTCGGTGTGACGATGACGGTCGCGCCGTAGGCCCGCAGGAGATCCTGTTTCTCCTTGGAGACCTTGTCCGGAACGGTGAAGACGACCTCATAGCCGCGCACCGCCGCGACGATTGCGAGACCGACGCCGGTGTTGCCACTGGTCGGTTCGACGATCGTGCCGCCTGGTTCGAGCAGACCGAGTTGCTCCGCCCGGTCGATCATCGTGACGGCGATCCGCTCTTTGATCGAGCCGCCGGGGTTGAGGAACTCGAGTTTCGCGACGAGATTTCCGGGAGGATGAACGCGCGAAAGGCGGACTATGGGAGTGCGCCCGATCGCTTCGATGGCGTTTTCGTAGATCACGCCGCAAGTGTATCGAGCGTACCGCTCCAAGTCTGATGCAGGAGCGAGTTGCCGGCTTTCGGCTGACGGCCGGTTCCATCATCTTGCCGATCGCCTTGCCGGCCGAGCGAAGCGAGGCAGCCCGTCTGAAACTCTGTCTCGGATCCCGCGGTGAATGTCAGAGCAGCCTCCGCAACGCCTCCGGATCGGAGACGGGAAGCGCACATTGGAAGCTCCTGCACACGTACGCGAGGGTCGAGTCCGTGGCTCGTCCAACGAGAAGAGGAACGATGTTCGTCGCGCTGCCGGCTCGATCGACGGCGAGCGCAACATCGGGCCGGAATCGTTCCCACACGACAGAGGCGAGATCCTGTGCATCCGGACCCACGATCGCGACCTCCGGTGGCCGGCGCAGTGTCGCGTGCAAGACGCTCAAGAGATGACCGGCTCCCGACGGCGTGGTAGTCGCGAGCGCGGCTCCCGCACGCAGGGCCCGTTCGGAGTGTTCCCTGAGGTCCGCGTTGCCCGTGTACGAGGAAGCGAGGAGCAGGGCTTCGGCTGCGAGGGCGTTTGCCGATGGTGACGGCGAGTCGAAGTGGTCGCGCTTTCGTGCCAGAGGGGCCTCGACGTCTGCCCCTGTCGTGAAGAACCCGCCGGCCGGATCCGCGAAGAGGTCCACGATTGCTTCGACGAGGCGCATGGCTTCGATGTACCAGCGAACCTCTCCGGTGGCCTGGTAGAGCGTGAAGAGTCCAAGGGCCGTTGCCGCATAGTCGTCGGCGAATGCCGGCACGCTCGCCTTTCCCTTGCCCCAACTCCTCAAGAGGCGCCCGTCTGCTCTGGTGACTTCTGACAGGAGGAACGCCGCGGCGTCCCGTGCAGCATCGAGGAAGCGCGACTCGCCGAGGACGGCTCCGGCTTCGCCGAGGGCCCGAATGGCCAGCCCGTTCCAGGCGGTGACGACCTTGTCATCGAGGCCGGGCCTGACGCGCTCGGAACGGCGAGAGAGAAGCCGACCGCGGGCCATGTCGATCATCGCATCGGCGACGGCAGGATCGATGTCCAGTTCGGAGGCGACCTGTCCGAGTGGGCGTGTGACGCGAAGGTGATTGCTGCCTTCGAAGGTGCCCTCCTCGGTGACTCCGAAAAAGGCGGCGGCAAGTGGACCGAGTTCTTCTCCCACGACTTCGGCGAACTCGTCTGCGTCCCAGAGGTAGAACGTGCCTTCCGAGCCTTGGGAATCAGCGTCCTCCGCCGAGGCGAACGCGCCGCCGGGAAGCCTCAGGTCGCGCAGCATGTAGTCGAGGGTCCTGATCGCGATTGCGGTGAACACCGGCTCGTCCAGGACCTGTGCCGAGCGGAGATAGAGGCGGGCCAACTGCGCGTTCGTGTAGAGCATCTTCTCGAAGTGCGGGATCCTCCATGACCGGTCGACGGAGTATCGGGCGAAGCCGCCGCCAACGTGATCGTAGATCCCACCGTCGGCCATCTTCTTGAGCGTCAGCGACACGATCCGCTTGGCGTCTGGAGCCCACGGTTCGCCGGCGACGCGAAGGAGAAACTCGAGGACCGGTTCCTGCGGGAACTTGGGTGCCCCACCGAAACCGCCTTCGGTCTCGTCGAACCGGGACGTGAGGGCCTGGTAGGAGGAGACGAGGAGGTCTTCGCCGGGCAGTTGGTCGGCGCTCGGGATCGCATGAGCGACGAGGTCCGAGAGCTGTTCCGCTCGAGCTACCAGCTCGGAATGCTGCGTCTTCCAGGCGTCGGCAACGGCGGTGATGACCCGCCGAAACGACGGCATCCCACGCCGCTCGACGGCTGGGAAGTAGGTGCCTGCATGGAAGGGTTTGCGGTCCGGGGTGAGGAATACCGTCATGGGCCAGCCACCCCGGCCGGACATGGCCTGGAGCGCCTCCATGTAGACGGCATCGACGTCGGGCCGTTCTTCACGGTCGACCTTGATGTTGACGAACAGCTCGTTCATCAGCGCCGCCGTCTCAGGGTCCTCGAACGATTCGTGAGCCATCACATGGCACCAGTGGCAGGAGGAGTACCCGACGGACAGCAGCACCGGCTTGTCCTCGGCTTTCGCAGCAGCGAACGCTTCGTCGCCCCACGGATACCAGTCGACCGGGTTGTCGGCGTGTTGGAGCAGATACGGGCTCGTCTCGTTCGACAGGAGGTTGGGCATGCAACGACGGTACCCGCCGGCCGGCGGTATGGGAACGGGGTTCAGGTGTGGAGCTCGACGATGTCTCCGTCGGAGAGAACATGGTCCCGCCCGACTTGCTGTCCGTCGAAGTGGTCGGTGCCCCAAATACGGGCATACCGCAGGTTCCCTGCGATATCACGATGCACGAGTGTCGCAACGTCCCGGACGGTGTCGCCGCTGCGGACCGTATAGGGCTTGTTCATGGCGGCCGGCTTGCCCGGCACCTTCGTGTAGACGCGAATGATCCCCAACCTGGAGAAGAGCCACGGTCCGATCGCATCGACGCCCGCTCCCGTGGTTGCCGATACGGTGAGAACCGGGTAGTCGAGCCCCAGCAATTCCTCCAGGATGGCGACCTCCTCGGAGCACTGTGGTGCCTTGTCTGCCTTGTTGGCGACGAGGAGGGTGGGGAGTCGGATGGCGAACGGGTCGCTCTCGGACGTTTGTCCACTCTCGTGCCAGGTGCCGGTCAGAGTGACTTTGCGACTTGCGAGCGCCGCGTGGAGGGACTCGACTTGCGCGACGCAGCCGGGGACGGAGACATCGACGACGAGCAGGCATGCGTCCGCCGGTTGAAGAGCGCCGGCAAGCCACGGGATCGGGTGCTCTGCAGACACGGGCGGCAGATCGACGAGTTGGATGGAGATGTCCTCGTAGTGGAGCATGCCCGGCTGCGGGAACTGGGTCGTGAACGGGTACGGACCCGATTGCGTGCGTGATCCGGTCAGCCGGGCATGGAGTGTCGACTTACCCACGTTGGGTGGGCCGAGCAGGGCGACCTGGGCGGCTCCCTCGGGACGGATGACCGTGGGAGGGCCACTTCTGGCACCGCCTTTCTTCGGTCCTGCGAGCTGCTCGGTGAGTTCCTTGATGCGTGTCTTGATGTCCGCTCGAAGATGCTCGGTCCCTTTGTGCTTGGGTATGGTGCGGTACATCTCGCGCAGCGCTGCGAGGCGCTCCTCAGGGTCGCGGCTGCGCTTGTAGGCGACCTCTGCTGCCTTGTAGTCGGGGGTCAGATTGGCCGGCACGAACTCATTATCGTCCAGCAGGGGCGTGGGTGGGACCGGGAGGGGAGGCGATCGATGCCGAGCGACACGGCCGAGGGTCTGCTGGTATTCGCTGGAGCGACGGGCAGGTGAGTGGTGATGCATTCGAATCGCGTTCGACTTCCGAGTCCGAGCTGGTTCCTGGTCACCCAGCTGTCAATCATCGCCTTCCTGGTCGGTATGCACCTGTTGGTGAGATCCACGGGATCGCACTCCCTGTTCGAAACGTTCTCGCTGAATTCGGAGGCCAGTGTGCCCACCTGGTTCTCCAGCGCTCAACTGCTGTTGCTTGCCGCCCTCTTGCTTCTCCTGGCGGGTAGTGAACGCCGCATGGGGCGGCTCGGCGGGGTGCGAGCCGCCATGGTGCTCGCCCTTGCCGCCTTGTACTTCTCTATCGACAAGACCGCAGGTTTCCATGTGGCCATCACCGGCTTTCTGAGGAGGTGACGATTGTTCCGAGGTTCAGCGGAGAACACGGAATCTGGATCGTTCTGTATGCGGCAGTGGCCGTGGTCCTTCTCGTTTGGATCAGGCGCGGACTCTGGGCCATCCGCAAGACTCATCCAAGAGGCTCGGTGCGCGTCGTACTTGGTGCAGGGGTCTTCATCGCCGGCGGAGTTGGCGTAGAAGCAGTCAACTACCTGGTTCCTTTCTCCGGCAGTGTGTTGCTCGAGGAGACGATGAGATGGTCGGCGTGGCACTGATGGTCTGGGGAACGCTGATCGCTCTGGGACGCCTCGAGGTTGTCTCTCGCCGGCCATCCTCAGGCGAGGACTTGCCGACCGACTCGGAGAGCGGGGCATAAGACCGGGGACCATCTCGAAATGGTCATCAAGGAATCCCGGTTCCACCGATCAGGGAACATGACCGTGGTCGTCGTTGTTGAAGAGAGGGTGACGGGTGGTTCTGTCGCAATGAAAAAGAGGGCTTCACACGACACCTGATGTGTGTCATAGTGTCAGGCAGTTGCGTTGCGGTTCGACCGTGACCTTGATGAAGGAAAACCCCAAGATGGCATCGATCGATAAGACGCGCCCCAACGGGAAAGCGGTAGCGAAGAGCGACCGCAGCCGCCGTGACCGGCGCAACAAACTCACCGATGAGCGAGGCAGGCTGACGACCGACCTGGTCAGTCAGTACCTCACCGCGATCGGCGAATACGATCTGCTCAGCGCCGAACAAGAGGTTGAGCTCGCTCAGAAGATCGAGACTGGTGAAGACGCTGCCGAGCGACTCGACGCCGGTGAGTACAAGACCAAGAAGGAAGAGATCGAGCTTCGGCGCAAGGCGCGGTTCGGGAGGGAGGCGAAGGATGCTTTCCTGACCGCGAACCTCCGCCTCGTTGTGGCCAATGCGCGTCGCTACGCCAACACGTCCGGCATCGACTTTCTGGATCTCATCCAGGAGGGCAACCTCGGTCTGATTCGCGCCGTCGAGAAGTTCGATTGGAGAAAGGGCTTCAAGTTCTCCACGTACGCGACGTGGTGGATCCGCCAGGCGATCACTCGTGCGATCGCGGACAAGTCCCGAACCGTGAGGATTCCCGTGCATCTGCACGACACGCTTGCAGCCGTGCGAGCCGCGCAGGCGAGTCTGAAGGCGGAACTCGGCCGGGACCCCAAGCCGGACGAGATCGCAGAAGAGGCAGGCGTGACGGTCGACAAAGTCGAGCTGGCGCTCGGCGTCGCGGACACCGTGTCCCTGGAACAGCCCGTCGGTGAAGACGGGGCGCAGCTCGGTGACTTCATCGAGGACGAAGAGGCGACAGACCCGGTGCAGATCACCGAAGAAATGGATGTCGCGCACAGCCTGCGGATCTCCATCGATCGGCTTCCTGAACGGGAGGGGCGAATCCTCGCGCTGCGATACGGCTTCTATGACGGCGTCCCCAGGACGCTCGAAGAGATCGGCGACGAGTTCAATCTGACTCGGGAACGGATCCGACAGCTCGAGAAGCTGGCTCTGTGCCGCCTGCGGCATCCGTCCTTCGGCATTCGCGAACAGGATCTGATCTAGACCTCGGCCGGGAGGTGCCGGCGCGCAGTTGGCGGACAGACTGCTTGCCTGCAGCCAGGGCCCCTTTCGATTTCGGCGCGCCACTCCCCAAGGCCCCGTCCGTCTTTTCCCAAGGCGTCGAGGACACCTCCCCCAACGCTCGTCAGAGCCCTCGCTTGGGGGAGGAAATGGGTCCTTGCCGGGGGAGGAGACGAGTATTTCTCCCTCCAGTGGGCAAAGCGAGCGTTGGGGAAAGTACGGCGAAGCCGGGGGGAGTATGGCGCAGCCGGGAGGGGGGGTGTCCTGGGGGAGGAGACAAGCATTCTGGCAGCTCGTTGCGGCCTGGTTGCCGTGAGTACGGAGGATGAGTCCGACTGGCCACAGCTTGGCTGGTAGGTTCTAGCCGATGGACAGTGACCAGCGTTTTGCCGGCTGTCACGCCGTTGTGCTTGGCGGGGCAGGGTTTCTCGGTTCGCATCTTTGTGACCGGCTCATCGAAGAGGGAGCGAGGGTCACGGTCGTCGACAATCTGATCACAGGGCGCGAAGCGAACGTGGGCCACTTGTTCGGTCGGAGCGGCTTTGTATTCCTCTACTACGACATCACGAACTTCCTGCACGTCCCGGGCGACGTCGACTTCGTGATCCATTTCGCCTCACCGGCATCACCCGCGGACTATCTGCGATGGCCCATCCAGACGTTGAAGGTCGGATCTCTCGGGACGCACAAGGCGCTGGGACTCGCAAGGGCCAAGCAGGCGCGGTTTCTCCTTGCATCGACGAGCGAGGTGTACGGTGACCCCGCTGTGAGCCCACAGCCCGAGTCCTATTGGGGAAACGTCAACCCGGTCGGCCCAAGGGGTGTGTACGACGAGGCGAAGCGGTTCGCCGAGGCGATGACTCTCGCGTATCACCGACAGCACGCCGTCGATGTCCGGATAGCGCGCATCTTCAACACGTACGGTCCGAGGATGCGCCTGGATGATGGGAGAGCCGTTCCGGCATTCTTTGCCGCCGCCCTGCGCGATCAGAAGCTCCCGGTCCACGGCGACGGGATGCAGACGCGGTCGCTGTGTTACGTGGACGACCTGATCGAGGGCATCATGAGGCTGCTCTTGGCTGACGTCGTTGGGCCTGTGAACTTGGGAATGCCAGAGGAAGTGACGATTCTCGGCCTCGCCGAGATGATCCAGACCGTCGTCGGCCGACATCCCGGTATCGTCCTGGAACCGCGGCCAGAGGACGATCCGGGCGTCCGGTGTCCACAGATCGATCTCGCAACACGGGAACTGGGCTGGACGCCGACGGTCACGCTTCACGAGGGTTTGGAGCGGACGCTGCCCTGGTTTCGGGCCGCACTGCAGGACTGACCGGCCCGGAGGCAAACTCTCACGCTTCGCATTCCCGCTACGCTTGCCTGAGGAGGAGGTGTCGGGTGAAGTTGAGGGCGATGGTCGGCGGTCGAGCGGAGGTCTGCGGACCCGAGACGACGCTCCAGGTGATCTCGGAAGCGATGCTCACCACGCATGTCGGCTCGCTCGGAGTCGTGGATGGAAGACACCTGACCGGCATCATTACCGAGCGCGATGTGTTGCGGGCAGCCGCCGAGGGTGCCGATCCAACAATGGAAAGTGCTCGAGACTGGATGACCGTCGACCCTGACGTGTTCTCGCCCGAGGTCCAGGTCTCGGAGGCCGCGCACTGGTTGCTGGAAACGGGCTATCGCCACATGCCCGTCATGGAAGAGGGTGAGCTTCTGGGCATCGTGAGCATCAAGGACATCTTGTGGGCTCTTGCCGGTCCGTTGCCAGGTGCTGAAGAGACCTGATCAGCGATCAGAGCATCGACCACCACTCTTTGATCGACACGAGACCCACGGCGTAGGCGAGTGATAGAGAGAGCGAGATGCGTTCACCGGTCTCCTCGATGAACTCCCACACCGGTCCTCCGTAGATCGAGTTGATGAGGTCGACGACTCCGGCAAAAATGAACAAGACGACCAGGAGAATCGTGAGTACTCCTCTTGCTCTCCTGAGTGTTTGCAGCGGCGGACGTTTCCGAGTCCATGTCAACAGGAAAGCCAGTGTCCCGAAGAGGTCCAAGACGAGGAATTCCCCGATCTTGTGGGATCCCGACACGTCCCAGAGATTGCTCCACGCATCGATACGTAGCACTCTTGCCAGGAAATGGCCGAGAGGTGCGTGCAGAGCAACCTGATCCTCGATTCCGATGATCAGAAAGAGCAGTGCGAGCACAGTGAACACCCGGGATCGACAACGTTTGGCAGTGACCAGCAACGCTGCAGTTATCAGCAGCGTCTTGACGACGTCCCATGCGCCCAGCAGATCCCAACGGCCGGTGAGGGACATGACGCCGCCACGAGCCATTGCTGCAGCCTCGAGGACGCCATCGATGAAGATCGCGACCGCCAGAGAGAACAGGGCGGCCTGCAGGCCTTCGATGGCAGACCGCTCCATGGCTGCTTGTCTTCGCGGGCTGAGGGCGCCTCTGGGATCGGACCCTTCATATGATCACGCAATCGGTACCCACACCAATGCAATCTCGTCGACGGTGGCATCGGTTTCCTCCAGGTCGATCTCGAGCGTCTCGATCGAGGCGGCCGCATTGTTCCACTTGTCCATGATCTCCGTCACGTCTTCGGCAAGTTCGGTTTCCAGGTCGTCCAAGGCAGTGGCCCTGTCCGAGTATCGCTTTTGCGCTGCGCAGACGTTCCTGCGTTCGCACCGTCTGCGATCTGCGGGAAGCCACTCCCGAGAGGCTGCATGATCCGCGCTTGCCGCTCAGGAGGGCCGACAACAACTCGCCTGCCCCCGCGATGAGCTCCTGCTCGGGTCGGGCCTGCGTGTCCACTTCGAGGTCGCGGATCCGGCGCCGGGCAGCGGCGAGTTGACTTCCCACTTGACCGATCTTGACCCTGTAACGATCTCTGGGTTTCGCCATGGCGGCGAGCGTATCGACATCTTCACCCTTGCGGTGCGCTTCACCCTCGTCGATCCATGGCCGAAAGTCGTGCGCGTCGAGCTTTGGAAACGTCAGCAGGAGGTTGCCGATGTCTCCCTTGGGATCGATGGCGAGCACCGGAATGCCGGACAGCAGCGCTTCCTCGAGGGCGATGATGCCGAGACCGGTCTTGCCCGATCCGGTCATTCCGACGATCACGCCGTGGGTGGTGAGACGGTGACGTTCATACAGGACCGGTTTCGCCGGGTCGTGTTTGCCGGTGGTCGGGTTCAGCGCTCCGCCGAGGTATAACTCTTCGATGTCCATGGGTCCTCCTGGAAGCCGGATACTACGGACGAGCGTCGGCCCCGTGAAGGCGGGCGCGGGACCCGTTGCAGTCGAGAGCCCTCGGCGTGTCACGTCAGGCGAGGCGGAGTGCCTTCTCGAAGCGGGCGAGGTCTTCGTCGTTGTTGTAGAAGTGTGGACCGACGCTGATGCCGACCTCCGGCACGGCTTCGACGATGACGTGTTGCTCGGTCAGGCGGTCGGCGACGCGCTGCGCGCCCTCGACGGCGAACGCCACCGTGCCCCCGCGTCGGTTCGGATCACGATTCGTGAGCAGGGGAATCCCCAGTCGGTCACCGATCTCGATGAGCTTGCCGGTCATGCGAAGCGACTTGTCACGAATCGCCGCCACTCCGACCTCCCTGATGATTCGATAGCCCGCCCTCGCCGTGTAGAGCGCCGGCACGTTCGGGGTGCCGGACACGAAACGCCACATGCCGTCCTGCGATGCTGCGTTCTGTGTGTGGACGTCGAAGGGGGAACGGTCACCGGGCCATGCGACCAATCTCGGTTCCAGACTTGGTTGCAGCTCCTTGCGGACGTACAGCCAGCCGGCGCCGAGCCCTCCGCAGAGCCATTTCGCCGAGCCGCCGACGGCGAAGTCCGCCTCCAGTTCGACGAGATCGATCGGCATCACCCCTGCGGACTGGTATACGTCGAGGACCACCATCGCGCCGACGTCATGTGCGCGTTCGATGATCGCCTTCACGTCCTGGACGTACGAGCTGGGAAACAGGACGTGGCCGATGACCACGAGGGCTGAGCGCTGGTCGATCGCCGCGACGAACGTCTCCGTCGGGATCGTCGTCCCGTCCCAGCTCCGGACCGTGGTCACCTTCGCGCCGGGAACTCTCTCCCAGATCCGTCGGACGGATGGAAAGTTCAGATCCGTGCAGACGACCCGGTTGGCGACACCGTGCAGCGTGAAGCAGGACGCTGCAATCGACTCGGCGACGGTTACGTTCGGGACCATCGCGATCGACCCGGGCGGTGCGCCGACGATCGGAGCCAGCTCGTCGCCGACGCTCAGCGGCGTGTCCCACCATCCTTCGTTCCAGGCGCCGACCCCGCGCGTCGCCCACTCGGTCGTGTAGAGCTCCAGTTCCTCCTTGGCGTCGAGAGGCATCGCTCCGAGCGAATGGCTGACGAGGTAGGCAGCTTTCTCGAGTACGGGGAACCGGTTCCGATAGGAAGCCAGATCCATGGAGTCAGTGTACGAGGCGAGCAGGCGTCGGTGGCAAGGATCCTCGGCTCTTTGGTTCGTTCATGTGCACGGCACGACCCGGACGCCACCCGGCGCCAAGTTTATGTTCCCTTCGATTGCAGCGACCGCAGCCGGCGCCAACCTCTGATTCCGCCCGGATACGACGTGTATGCGTGCAGGCTCCTCCGCTGCCCGGGCGGTCGGTGAGAGGGCGGTCACCCGGCGAGCATTGGGAGCAGCCGCCGTCGCAGCACCTTGTACGAGAAGTGCTGGAGGCCGATCTCGTAGTTGCGCTCGACGATCTCGGTCCAGGCTCCAGGACCTTCGAGCCATGTGGCGACCTGCTCCACCGCGGCGCTGCTGAGCCGACCGTCCACCTCTATGCATGTGATGCCGGTCGGTGCGATGTCGCGAACGTACACGGGGTAGCGGTTCACGAACACGGGACGGCGGTAGTAGACGGCTTCGAGCAGCGCGTTGCCGAAGCCTTCGATACGACTCGGGAACGTGACGAGATCGGCGGCCGCGTATGCCTCTTCGAGACTGGGTCGGCCCGGCTCGCCAGTCGGGACGAGTCGGAGGTCCACGTTCAGACGTTCCGCCCGGTCACACAGAAAGCCCCAGTAGTCGCCCTCCTGGTCGCGTTCGGGATGGGTCACGACCACCTTGATGTGTGGGTCCGCCAGCTGATGGGCCAGCTGGAGGGTCAGCTCGATGTTCTTGCGGGGGATCCGCCTCGTCGACTGCAGCAACACCAGGTCTCCTGTCTGAAGGCCGGCTTCGGTACGGAATCTGGTGGGGTCGGCCCGTTCGGGCGGGTGCTCGAAGTCCATCACGTTGGGCAGCAGAGTCGCGGCGATGGCGCGCCGACGGGCGAACTCCTCGCGGGCGAGCGAATTGATGACGATGTGCTGCATCCTGGGGGCTGGAGGGGGAAACGCCCCGTACAGGATGTCGGGCACGGCGTTCGGCCAGAACCTGGTGCGTTCCCAGAAGAAGTCGTGATGGTGAGAGATGGAGGGGATGTTGGATTCGAGGGTGAAGTCGGTGATGCCGACACCGAGGGGCAGGTGCATCGGGATCGACAGTGCGTTCTGAGGCATGAGCAGGTCCACGTCGAAGTCGCCGACGAACGTGTGCAGTGCCCGGTTGATGGCGGCCGCCTCGGCTCGCACCTGCTCGATGGTCCCGGCCGGCCGGGTGTCCCGGCCGAAGCTGCGGCGCTGGAGGTCCCGGTTCTGGTCGGTGCCGAAGAACGCCGGCGGGTACTCGATGCCAGGCCGGTACTGCGGTCCGAGCTTCCCTGCGAACCAGACGATCTGATGACCGGCCTCTTCGAGCACCTGGGCGACCTTGCACGTCTCCAACGTGACCCCGTCGAGGCCGGCGAACCTGGTCGAGACCATGCCGATGATCACCCTTTGACACCTCCGGCGGTGAGGCCTTCGGTGAGGAAGCGTTCGGCCGCGAAGAACAGGATGATGACCGGAAGGGTGACGATCACCGACCCGGCCATGAGCAGGGTCTTGGGAACCTCCACGGTGTTCATCTGCTGGAGACCCAGGGCGACCGTCCACAGGTCACGTCGCTCGATGAGGAACAGCAGGGCGAAGAGGAACTCGTTCCACGCGATCATGAAGATGTAGAGCGCAACGGCGGCGATCGCGGGCGCCGACAGCGGCAGGGTGATCTTGCGGATGACACCGAAGCGCGAGAGGCCGTCGATGAGGCCCGCCTCCTCCAGCGACGCGGGGATCGTCTCGAAGTGGCTTCTCAGCATGTAGAGCGCGACCGGAATCGTCTGTGCCAGATAGACGATGATCAGACCCGTCAGCGACGACCGCAGCCCGACCTTCGAGAAGAGCACGAACAGCGGGATGGCGATCACGACTGCGGGGAACAGGTAGACGAGCAGGATTCCCCAGCTGATCGCCTTCTTGCCGGAGAAACGCATGCGAGCGGCGGCGTAGGCGGCGAAGATCGCAAGCGTGGTGGTGACGATCACGGTGACCACGCTGACGATCGCACTGTTCTTCACGAACACGCCGAATCCTTGACCTCCGGTGAGGCCCGAGCCGAGCACCTCCTTGTAGGTGACGAGGCTCTTGATCTGCTCCCACGGGGGGAACAATCGAGCCGGGTGGAGAAGCAGCTCCTGGATGGACCGGAATGACAGGCCGAACATGTAGATGAGTGGGAAGAGCGTGATGACGATGAAGAAGATGATGCTCAGCCATTTGAGGACACCGAAGAGGCGTTCTTCGAAGACGGCGCGACTCATGCCTCATCCTCCTCGTAGAACCACTTGAAGTAGACGAACAGCAGCACCATGAGGATCGCTGCAAGAACGAGTCCCAATGCAGCCGCCGCACCGATGTCGCCGCGTCCCCGCAGCCACTCGATGATCTTGACGGTGATGACTTGCGTGCCGGCGGCCCCGCCGGTGAGCAGGAAGATGTCGTCGAACTTGTTGAACGTCCAGATGAAACGGAGAAGAAACAGCACCGAGAAGACTCCTCGGAGCTGCGGGAGGGTCACGTACCAGAATCGCTGACTGAGGGTGGCGCCGTCCACCATCGCTGCCTCGTCGAGTTCCGCCGGAATCGCCTGGAGTCGGGCGAGGATGAACAGGAAGGCGAACGGAAAGTACCGCCAGCCTTCGAACAGGATCACCATCGTGAGTGCGAGCGGCACCTTGAGGTGGGCTCCGAACAGGGAGAGCTCGTAGAAGCGGGTACCGAGAAAATCGATGCGCTGCCCGCCCGCCGCGGCGATCCACTCGTTGGCGATCCCGAATGTCTGGTTCAGCATGAGCTGCCAGACGAAAGCGGCGGCGATCACCGGCGTGACATACGGGAACAGCATGAGCCCCCGCACGAGCGAGCGTCCCCGGAATGTTCTTCGAACGACGAGCGCCGCCCACAGGCCCATGACCATCGACAGGATCGTGCCAAACACCGTGTATTCGAGGGTCGTCCAGATGGTCTGCCAGAAGTCGCGCACTCCGACGACGGCCCTGAAGTTCCTCAGGGTCCCCTCGAAGCGGAAGAAGTTGATGTGTTGGAGATCAATGAGCCGGAGCCGCTGAAGACTCAGCGAGATGTTCCAGATGACCGGGAACAGAACGAGCCCCAGCACGATGATCGCAGCGGGCAGGACGAAGATCCAGGCGAGACGTGCCTCGCGCCTTGCGAGAGTTCTCCGCTTCTTGGGGGGTGCTGATGTGGGAGCTGCCATGCGAACTCTGAGAGGAGGGGGACGCCATCGCGTCCCCCTCCTCGTGCGCTATTTGAGCAGTTCGAGTTCCTGCTCGACTTCGGCTTGTAGGTCGGCTGCCGCAGTCTCGGGCGTGAGCGTTCCGTCGAGGACGTCCCTGATCGCCTTCGGAACCGGCAGTGACGTGTAGATCGCGGTAACCAACTGCCCCTGTCCCTGGAGGAATCCCCAGCGCTGGAAGTTGTCGGCACCTGCGATCAGCTCGTTGATGACCTCTGGGCTGTAGAAGTCGCTCAATGGTGCCTTCCGATCGACACCTGTCTTGAGATCCTTCCACCCATCGATGAACTTCGTCGGATCGTCGGGCGTGCCGCGGCGCATCGGGAACTTGCCTTCCACCGAAGTGGAGAGCCAGTCGAGATAGCCGTCACCCAGCCAGAATTCGATGAACTTCTTTGCAGCATCGGTGTTCGAGCCCGTACCGATTCCCAGGTAGGAGATCTGTCCGTACTGGGCGGGTGAACCGTTCGGTCCGGCGAACGCCGGGACGAATCCCGAGTTCTTTGCCAGATAGGCCGGATCGTTCACACATTCGGGGCAGGTCGGCAACGCCGAGTCGCGCAGGCCCGCCATCTCGTCCATGATGAAGGGTGACCACACGATCATCGCCGCCTGGCCCGCAAAGTACGTCGCCCGAGTCGTCACCACGTCCTGGGTGCCGCCGGGGCTGTAGTTCTTCAGCAGGTTCGTGTAGAAGCGGATCGCCTCGATGCACTCGGGCGTGTCGAGAGTGACGTTGCCGGCATCGTCGGTGAGCTGACAGTCGTTCGCCAACGCGAAGTGCTCGAACGTCTGTTGGGTGAACACCGCTCCGGCATCCGTCGACGCCGTGATACCGTAGAAGTTGTTCCCCGGATCGTTGAGCGTCTTGGCGGCCAGTTCGATCTTCTGGTACGTGTCCGGGCGGTCCAGACTGTTCGCATCGAACAGGTCCTGGCGGTAGATCAGCAACTGACCCCAGCCGTCAGACGGAACGGCCGCCACCGTGCCGTTGACCGTGGCCATGTTGAGTGCACCTTGGGCGAACGTATCCGCGCCAAGGTCCTTGACGACCTCGGCCGCCGCATCCATGTCGAGCAGCCCTTGCTCCGCCCATCCGACGGTGAAGTCGATCGGATGGAACACGACGTCCGGGAGTGTCCCGCTCGCCGCTGCCGCCACCATCGTCTCGGGGAGCGCATTCTCATCGACGTACACGGGGATGACGTTGATACCCGTCGCCGCGGTGAAGCGGTCGATGATGCCCTGGGTGATCTGGACACGCGCCGGTTGTGTCTCGGTACTCCAGAAGGTGATCGTCGGTGTCTCGACCTCGACTGTCTTGGTCTCGGTGACGATCGAGGTGACCGTCTCACCCGGAACCTGGACGGTGACCGTCACCGTCTCGGGGGTGACCTCACCAGTTGTACCGCCGCAGGCCACGGCGATCATCGAGAACACGACCAATACCAGCAGTGCGCCTCTCCATCGTTTCATAGTTCCCTCCTTAATGAGTCGATGTGGGGATTCACCGCGCTCGGACGGTGAATATGAGCCCCTCCTCCTGGGCTTGTTATCGACCCTACCAATGCTGGGCGTGTCGTGCAGAGAGGATTTAGATTTCCGTGAGCCAGAGTGACTGCCATCCGCCGAGCACAGGCGCGGGCCGATCACCGGTGAGCTGCCGCCACGATCGGGTGAGGTGGCGGACATCGATGGGTGTAGGTGTCGTATTGACGAGAACCCGAGCGGCCGTGTCGGTCGCTCGCCGTTCGATTGCCACGAGGCCGCGGGGTGCGTCGAGGACACGCTGTTGGGCATCCGGCGCAAAGGCTGCATGGCGGCGTCGCCATTCGAGCATCCTCCGCAGTCCGCACAGGATGCGGTGCGCCCTTGTCGCGCCGTCCTGGAGACGTCGCTCGAGTGCGTCGGCATCGTCGAACCTGTGCCGGTTGAGGCTTCGTCGCAAACCGGTCCGTTCGTACGCGCGGGCGTCATTGTCGGTGCCGAACAGGCTGTGAACGTACACCGCGGGGATGCCGCGAAGAGCGAACATGATGGCGTGGCTCGCAAGGTGTCTGGCGATCGCCTCCTCTTCGTCGTGGCCGACGGCCAACAGATCGAACCACGTCGCGTTGAGCTCGTACGGAGACGTGGCACCGTCGCTCAACGTGCGTTCTCCCACAGCCCCGCCCGATGCGACCGAGAGGTCGCACAGGGCGCCGATCTGGTTTCGGGTGAGGAGTCCCTCGACGGGACGTACTCCGACACCGTCGTGAGAGGCGAGGAAGTTGAGGAAGGTGGTGCCGGGTCGCGTATCGAGGGATGCCGCCCATGTGGTGAGGGTCGTCGTGTCTCCGGTCGCGAACGTGTGAAGGACCAGCGGCGCAAGAGGGAACTGGTAGACGATGTGTGCCTCCGGTCGCTCGGCCGAACCGAAATAGGAGATGTTCTCGTCATGGGGGACGTTCGTCTCGGTGAGGACGAGCGTCCCCGGATACGTGGCGTCGAGACATGAGCGGATGAGCTCGACGAACGCGTGGGTCTGCGGCAGGCTCATGCAGGACGTGCCGAGTTCCTTCCAGACGAGCGCGATCGCGTCGAGTCGGATCACCGACGCTCCGTGCGCCGCGTAGCCGAGAAGTACGCGGATCATCTCCAGGAGAACGTTCGGGTTGTGGTAGTTGAGATCGACCTGGTCGGTCGAGAATGTGGTCCAGACCCATCGTTGGCCGGTCGCCGATGCGAATCGTGTCAGCAGTGGTGTGGTCCGCGGGCGTACGACACTCGTCAGGTCGGTGTTTGGATCGGCGGTCAGGAAGTAGTCCTCGTAGGCCGGATCACCGGAGAGATAGCGCCGGAACCAGATGCTTTCGGCCGACAGGTGGTTGACGACTGCATCGAGGGCGAGGCGGTGCCGCTCGGCGAGCGCCTCGATGTCACTCCACGTTCCATAGACCGGGTCGACCGTGGTCGGATCGATGACCGCGAACCCGTCATCGGAAGACCACGGGTAGAACGGCAGCACGTGCATGCCGTTCATCCAGAGGGAGAGGCGGTCGTCGAAGAAGGTGTGCAGCGTCTGCAGCGTCGGTTCTCCGGGCCGTCGAAACTGATCCGGATAGGTGATGACCCACGCGTCGTGCTCATCCCAGAGATCGCCGGCTTCGCGTCCGGATCGATGTTCATCGAGGAGGCGTTCGAGGTGTGACGCAGTCTCCGGTGCGGCAGGCCCGTAGAGCAGGTCGAGTATCTCATGGCGTCTTTCGGGCGGACTCACCATCGCCAGACGACCCACACGTCTCCGACGTTCGTGCCCGTCGGTCCGGTCATGAGCAGATCGCCGGTCGCCCGGAGGTACGGGTACGCGTCGTTGTGTTCGAGAGCCGCCGATGCGTCGAGGCCGCGGGCTTGGCCACGCGAAACGGTTGAACCGTCGACGATCGCGCCGGCGGCGTCCGTCGGTCCATCGACACCGTCGGTTGCGAGCGCCGCGAACACGATGTTCGGACTGCCCTCGATGGCGATGGCTGCCGCCAGCGCCGCCTCCTGATTGCGCCCGCCCTGGCCCTCACCATGCACGGTCACGGTGGTCTCGCCCGCAAAGATCGTCACGTCGGTGCCGGCACCGTCGACGCAGCCGACAGCTGCTTCCCGGGCTTCACCGGTGAGCGTCGTCGTGGCGACGGTGGCCGACAAACCGCCGCGTTCCGCGGCCTGTCGGGCTCCCTCCGCCGCAGTCGCGCCGTCGGCGATGATCACGACCTGGTGGTGAGGAAGGTTCGTCTTGGGCGTCTCGGCGATGGCGCCATCGGCACCGAGGCGGAGGTGTCGGCAGACCCTGGGAGGCACCAGGTGGGTGAGTCTGTAGCGTGCCAGGATGTCGAGCGCATCGGCGTAGGTGGTTGGATCGGCGACGGTCGGGCCCGAGGCGATGAAGGGAACCGGGCTGCCCACGACATCGGAGAGCACCAGAGTGACCAGGTGCGCAGGGGCCACCGCCTGGGCGAGGCGACCGCCTTTGAACGCCGATAGGTGGGTTCGCACCGTGTTGATCTCTTCGATGGGCGCACCCGACGCCAGCAGCAGCCTGACGGTCTCCTGGAGGTCTGAAAGCGTCAGGTCCGACGCGGGGATTTCCGCCAAGGCGGAACCTCCACCTGAGATCAGACAGACCACGAGGTCGCTCGCCGTTGCTTCCGAGCCGAGCCGGAGCAGGCGGCGCGCTCCGGCGACACTGCGGTCGTCGGGGAGTGGGTGACCGGCCAGCACGAGTTCCAAGGGACGGGGGAGAGGTTCCGGATGATTCGAAATCACCAGACCGGCGTCGATGGGAAGCGTGTCCGCAGCGGCGCGGGCCATGGCCGGAGCGGCCTTGCCAAAGGCCAGCACGATGGTGCGGTCGATGTTCACCATGTCGACGCCCCCGATCGGCACCGTGTCGTCGCCGAGTTGCAGGTGCCGTGCAACTGCCCGATAGGGATCGACCTCGTCTAGGGCTCCGATGAACAAGTCCAGGATCAGCGCACGATGCTTCGGATCGTTTCGGAGGATGCCAGGGTCGAAGAGTGCGGTCACACTCGCCAACGGCCGGTTTGGTTCGACGACCTGGCCTTGCGATGCACCGCTTGGCGTGTGTCGACGACGCCGACGAAGAGGGAGGCCTTCCGGGGCTCCTCGGCAGGACGCAGGTCGAGACTCACGTCTCCGCAGAGTTCGCAGACTCTGCGGAGAATGCCGCCACCGACGGATGCAGGTTGACCGAACCGGTGGTGACCACCACGGCAGCCGTTCGCCTGTGTGTGGGCCCGGTGTTTTCCTCGAATTGGTCTGGTTTGTCGGTTCATTGCTCTCGGCGCAATGCCCCTGATGCGTTCGCTCGGTCGTTCAGCATACCGGGCTGTTGTCGGGTGGCGGCAGGTTTTGCACGCTCGGCGATCCGACTGAAGGCCTCGTCGACGTTGTCGACGAGGGTGACGAGCGAGCCATCGGTCTCCAGGCACTCGGCCAGCGATGACACGATCTCGGCCCAGAGGGCCCCGACGGCGATGACGGGCTTGGGAGTCCTTTCGCTGAACGGGGCGACGAACGCCAGATTCCAGGCCAACATCAACTCGGTGAGAGTTCCGATGCTCCCCGGGAGAGCGATGACCGCGTCGGAGTCGTGGATCAGCCGGTGGATTCGCTCGGTGAGCGTGCCTGCAGGTTGCTCGTCGGTCACATACGCGTTGGCTCTGGCCCTGCCGGGGAACACGTCGGGTGCAGTCACGCCGACGACCGGACCGCCCACCGAGCGAGCGCCTTTCGAAACGGCTTCCATCAGCCCGCCATATCCGCCGCTGGCGACGGTGAATCCCGCCTCTGCCAGAAGTCCGCCGAGCCGTTGCGCCTCCCGGTAGTCCGGATGGTCCGGTTGCGTGCGTGAGGAACCGATGACGGCGATGGTTGGCATGGGCCGCAAGGATAGTGCCGTGCTGGCCGGCCCCCTCGCCGCTGCCCCGTCTCGTTGCTCTTCGCGTTGGAAGGATCACGGCTGGTGACTCGGATCCGACTCCACGCCTTTGAGGGCTCACCCGAGTACGCAGATTCGGTGTTTCCGTCGCTCGCGGAAAGCTGCGGTCGCCCTGTTCTCGGACGTCACAGGATGCAGCATCGGTCCCGCAGTAGCATCGGCGGGAATCAAGGGGATCGGTGTGTTCGAGATTGCCGAGGCGGCGGTACAGGGTGCCGTCGACGCTGGAGCCGCCTACGCCGACGCGCGCGTGGTGGCTTCGCGAAGTCAGGATCTGCACGCTCAGAACGGCACGATCGAGCGCCTCGTGACGGTGGAGAAGGCCGGGGTCGGTGTCCGCGCACTCATGGGTTCGTCCTGGGGTTTCTACGCGGTAGCCGGCTTGGGGGTCGCCGCTGCTCGCGATGCAGGGGCGCGTGCGGCGAGGATTGCCCGTGCTTCGGCAACGGTGGCCGGTCCGGGACTGCAACTCGCCGATGTCGAGGTCGCTCGCGGCGAATACGCGACGCCGTACGAGGAGCACCCCTTCGATGTGTCTCTGTCCGAGAAGGCGGACGTCCTCGTCAAAGTGATCGAAACGATGCAGAGTGTTGCGGGGATCGGTATCGCTACGGCGTCGTTCCGGACGTGGGATACGGACAAGTGGTTCGTGTCCTCCCAGGGTCACCGGATTCATCAACAGATCGTCGAGACCGGCGGCGGGATGGCCGCGACGGCGATCGGGGAGACGGAGACACAGACGCGGTCGTATCCACAATCGTTCGGTCAGTTCGAAACCGGCGGATATGAGGTATTCCGCCGCTTCGACCTGGCGGCGAACGCGGGCCGGACGGCAGAAGAGGCAGCAGCCCTGCTCGACGCGCAGGCCTGTCCGGCGGGCAAGACCACGCTGATCCTGGACGGAAGCCAGCTTGCGTTGCAGATTCATGAATCTGTCGGTCATGCCATCGAACTGGATCGGATTCTCGGGTGGGAGGCGGCAATGGCCGGGACGTCGTTCCTCGATCTCGCCAACTTGGGCACGTTTCGATACGGGTCGCCGGTGATGAACATCACGGCAGACGCAACCATCCTCGGAGCGCTCGGCACCTTCGGCTACGACGATGAAGGCACCCCCGCGCAGCCGGTCGACATCGTACGAGACGGTATCTGGGTGGGCGTGCTCTCCGGCAGGGACTCTGCTCCAATCGCAGGTGTACGGCCGGGGGGGATGGTGCGGGCCGACGGCTACAACCGCCTCCCGATGGTCCGCATGACCAACGTCGGGCTCCTCGCCGGTGACGCCTCTCTCGAGGAGATGATCGCCGAGACGAAGGATGGGGTGTACTGCTCGACGAATCGCTCGTGGTCGATCGACGACAGGCGTCTGAACTTCCAGTTCGGATGCGAGATCGGATGGGAGATCAAGAACGGGAAGCTGGGAAGGATGTTGCGAAACCCGACATACACGGGCATCACGCCCCAGTTCTGGGCTTCGCTCGACATGCTTGCCGGAGAGGATGAGCGGGTCCACTGGGGGACGTCGAACTGTGGGAAGGGACAGCCGATGCAGGCCGGGCACACCGGCCATTCGGCCTCACCGGGAAGGTTTCAGAACGTGCGTGTGGGAGTGCTCGGATGAGCAGGGAGCTGGACCTCGCCGAGCGGGTTGTCGGGTTGATCGGCAGCCGAGGCGAAGCGGAAGCGACCGTTCTTGCAGGACCGACCGCCCTGACCCGGTTTGCCAACTCACACATTCATCAGAACGTTGCCGAAGAGCAATTCGCGGTCCGGTTGAAGGTTGCCAAGGATGGCAAGGTCGCGTCCGGCGCCACGACGAGTGCCGACGCCGACGGTTTGGAACGGCTCGTCGAGACGACCCTCGAGGCTGCCGATTTGTGCCCCGAGGACACCGACTGGCCAGGAGTTGGACCCGCAACACCGATCGGCGGCTCGGAGCGATCGCCCGAGTCTGCCACTCCGACCGATCGAGCCGCGATTGTCGCCCACTTCGTTGCCGCCGGACGGGACCTGCGTGCAGCCGGATACTGTGAGACGGAGAGCACACGCATCGCTTTTGCCAACTCTGCGGGACAATGCATCGAATCCGTCATGACGAGGGCGACGCTCGACGGGATCCATCAGACCGGTACTTCTGCCGGCTCCGCACACCAGACCTCGTCGCGCTTTGAAGACCTCGATGGAACCGCGGCCGGCGCGGCTGCCGCCGCCAAGGCGTGTCGGGCGGCGAACGCTACCGATCTGGATCCGGGGCGCTACGAGGTGGTTCTGGAGCCCAACGCCGTCGCGACAATCTTCACGTTCCTGGGTGTCTACGGATTCAACGGAAAGGCCGTTCTCGAAGGCCGGTCGTTTGTGCAGGTCGGGGAGCGGCAGTTCGACCCGGCGATCGACATGTGGGACGACGCCGGCGATCCCCGTGCGATCGGAGTGCCGTTCGACGCAGAAGGCACGCCGAAACGCCTCATTCCGTTCATCGTCGGAGGGATAACACGGGGCGTCGCGCTCAACCGTCGTCTCGCGGTCCAGATGGATTCGGAGTCGACCGGTCATGCGGTACCGGGAGGCGATAGCGTCGGCGCGCTGCCGGTGAACCTGTTCGTCGGACCCGGTGCTATCTCTCCGGAGGCGATGATCGAGACGGTAGGCCGCGGTCTGCTCGTGACCGAGTTCAATTACTGCCGGATCCTCGATCCGAAAACGCAGGTCGTCACCGGACTGACCCGAAACGGGACGTTCCTCATCGAGCATGGTGAGATCGTGCGTCCGGTCTCCAACCTGCGCTTCACACAGTCCTTCGTCGAGGCGATAGCCCCTGGGCGCGTCCTCGCCGTCGGCTCGGACGCACGGTTCGGCATGGGCGAGTTCGGGCCGGGCATGGTACATGGGCCATCGCTGCGATTGGCAGAGTGGAACTTCACCGGCGGCGCGAAAGGGTAGAAGCCCCGAACCCAGGGCTCAGGGGTGCTCCAGGGGTACCCCTGAGCCCAGGGTTCACCCGAGTTCAATCGCGAGCATGGTACGTGTCGTCGCCGGGTCGAGAGTCCGAAACATCGTGTGCCCGGTTTCGCACTCGGGGGACGGATGGACGAAGGGTCAGGATTGTCCGCCGATGTCCACCTGATATGCCTCGTACACCATGTCGGCTCCCTTCTGGCGGTGCCGGGTGATGCGTCCGAGGAGTTGGGTGATGTGCTCACGGACCAAACCGGTTTCAACATCTTCGGCGTCGAAGGCGATTTCTATCTCATCGATCATCCCTTTGATGACGGCGTGGTCTGCGGTGAGCAGGCGGATGTCGTTGGAGATGCGAGGCGCCAGCGTCGTGAGTTCCCGGTAGAGGCCGTCCGGCCCCTCGGTCTTTTCGACGTGGTCGGCGAGCGCGGCTGAGACGTTCGTGAGTTCCTTTCGGATGCGATCCTGCCAGATCGAGCCGGCGCCGACCGGTCCCGCCGCGGCCAGTTCGAGGGCATCGGCCGCGTCGTGCAACGGTTGGCGTCGGTCTCGAGCCTCGGCAATCAGATCCCGTTCCGCCATCGTGGCACCTTTCCGTAGTCGCTTCCTTGCAGAGTACTCGCCTTGCGGATTACCAGTTCCGGCATTCGCAAGCCCGGTCTTGTCTGCTCGGTGGACGCGGCGGGTCACTCGGTGAGGTTTCGCTCGACGTGGATCGAGAGTGATCCTTCGGAGGTGTAGAAGCTGACGGGGTGTGCCGCAGCCTGTCGCCGGCTTGGAGTGCGTGACCGCAGTCATGCCGACGGATGGCTGCTCCGTATACGATACCGTCGGAGTCGGCGCGTCTATACGCATGACTTTGGATTGCAGTCGATATCCAACGGTTCTGATGATGAGGAGACGGATGATGCAGGTACCCTGGTTGCACCGGAAAGGGGAGACGAGATGCTGATCGACGGCGGGCCGCTGAGCCCCGAGCAGGTTGTGGCGGTGGCAGGACGCCGTGAGCCGGTCGAACTCGCGGACTCGGTGCCCGCACGAATGGCACCGGCGCTCAGGCTCGTCGAAGAGGTGATTGCCGAGGAGCGAACCGTCTACGGTGTCACCACCGGATTCGGTGCACTTGCCAACACTCGGATCGGGCGGGAGGAAGCCGAAGACCTCCAGGTGCATCTGCTCCGGAGCCATGCGGCCGGTGTCGGTACGCCGCTCGACGACGAGATCGTTCGGGCGATGCTGCTCTTGCGTGCCCGCACGCTCTCGCAGGGCTATTCCGGTGTGCGACCGGTTCTCGTCGAGCGCTACATCGAGTTCTTGAACAAGGATCTGCTTCCTGTGGTCCCCTCGCAAGGGTCCGTCGGCGCGTCCGGCGACCTCGCCCCGTTCGCGCATCTGGCCCTTCCACTCATCGGAGAGGGCTTTGTGAAGGCGGCAGGGACCATCCGTCCCTCCGCGGAGGTGCTCACCGAGTATGGCATCGAGCCGATTCATCTTCGGGCCAAGGAGGGACTGAGCCTGCTCAACGGGACCGAAGGGATGCTGGCGCAGGGAATCCTGGAACTGGTCCGAGCGGAACGACTTGTCGCCACCGCAGATCTGGCGTGCGCCCTGTCTGTCGAGGCGCTGCTCGGGAGCGCGCGTCCCTTCCGACAGGAGATCCACGCACTCCGCCCGCATCCGGGACAGATCGCCTCGGCAGGACACATCGAGCGGCTTCTCGAAGGCTCCGCGATCGTTGCCAGTCACCGTGACGACTTCACCCACGCCGTTCAGGATGCCTACAGCCTTCGTTGTGCTCCGCAGGTGCACGGTGCCGTACGCGACGCCCTTGGCTATGCCAGGGACGTGTTCACCCGCGAGTTGGGTGCTGTCGTGGACAACCCCATCGTGTTCCCTGCGACCGGCGACATCGTGTCGGCAGGAAACTTTCACGGTCAGCCCCTCGCGATCGCACTCGACCTCATGGCAATCGCCGTGACGGAGCTGTCATCGATCTCCGAACGACGCACCGATCGGCTTCTGGACCCCGAGCGATCCTCGGGGCTCCCTGCGTTTCTGGCCGCCAAACCTGGAGTCGACTCGGGGTACATGCTCACCCAATACACGGCTGCAGCTCTCGTTGCCGAGAACAGGGTGCTCGCCCATCCGGCTTCCGTGGAGTCGATTCCGACCTCGGGTTCTCAGGAGGACCATGTCTCGATGGGCTGGGGCGCCGCGCGCAAGCTATGGCAGGTCCTGGACAACGTCATGCGGGTACTGGCCGTCGAGATCCTCTGCGCCGTCCGCGGCGTCGAGCTTCGGGCGCCGTCGAAACCGTCCTTGCATACCGCGGCCGCGGTGCGGGCCGTTCGCGAGGTCGTGCCACCGGTGACCGGTGATCGGCCGCCGGGCGTCGAGATCGAAGCCGTGGCGTGTCTGATCGATGACGGTTCGTTGCTCGCCGCGACCGGGCTCAGCTGAAGCGAGAGAGGATTTCCGCTTCGTACTCCGGGAAGTACCGGCTGATCACCGGTAGGTCGAAGGTACGGAGGATCGACTCCTTGGATTCCCGTTCCAGCAGGAACCGGAACGACTCTTCGATCAGACGGGCAGCGCCGGCATCAGGGGCGAGGCGCTGCACGTCCGCTTTCGCCACACGCACCTTGTGTACGGTGGAGCTCTTCTCGTCGCAGACTTGCACCGTGTACTGATCAGCAGCGGTCTGGATCACGGAGATGTCCAGCATGCTTTGGAAGCTACCACTCCTGGACGGACGGCGGCCGATTGGCGGTACGCTTTACGGAGGAGGACATCATGAGCAGAGAAATCCGTGCTCCTCGGGGCACCACGCTCAACACGAAGGGCTGGTTGCAGGAGGCGGTGCTCCGCTGCCTGATGAACAACCTCGACCCCGAAGTCGCCGAGAACCCCGACGAACTCATCGTCTACGGAGGACGAGGCAAGGCGGCCCGGAGCTGGGAGGCCTTCGATGCGATCGTGAGGAGCCTCCAGGACCTCGAGAACGACGAGACGCTGTTGGTCCAGTCCGGCAAGCCGGTCGGCATATTCCGAACTCACGAAATGGCTCCCCGGGTGCTGATCGCGAACAGTCTCCTCGTGCCCGACTGGGCCACATGGGAGCAGTTCTGGGAGCTCGAGGCCAAGGGTCTGATCATGTACGGCCAGATGACGGCGGGATCCTGGATCTACATCGGCACGCAGGGCATCCTGCAAGGCACGTATCAGACGTTCCTCGCCATCGCCGAACAGCGCTTCGGCGGAACGCTGAAGGGAACGCTGACGTTGACCGCAGGCCTCGGCGGCATGGGTGGTGCCCAGCCGCTGGCGATCACGATGAACGAGGGAGTCGCTCTCGTCGTCGAAGTGGATCCTGCCCATATCCAACGACGCATCGATACCGGCTACCTCGATGTGATCGCCCCAAGCCTGGACGAGGCGGTCCGAATGGCGCTGGTGGCGAAATCACACGGTGAGGCGCTGTCGATCGGCGTGCAGGGGAACGCAGCCGACATGTTCCCCGAGCTCCTCGGCCGTGGGATCGGCATCGACATCGTCACCGATCAGACGTCCGCCCACGATCCGCTCAACGGGTACGTGCCGAGCGGGTACGACGTCGGCGCTGCGGCAGAGCTTCGTAAGAGTGATCCGGAGCGTTACATCACCCTGGCTCGCGTGTCCATGGCTCGGCACTGCGCGGCGATGGTCGACTTCATCGATACCGGTGCGGAGGTGTTCGACTACGGCAACAACCTGCGTGGCGAAGCCAAGAACGGCGGGTTCGAGCAGGCGTTCGCGTATCCCGGTTTCATGCCCGCCTATCTGCGGCCGCTCATGTGTGAAGGGATGGGCCCGTTCCGGTGGGTTGCCCTCTCCGGAGACCCTGCCGACATCGCCGAGACCGACGAGGTGATCGCAGATCTGTTCCCGGAGAATCAGGGGCTTCAACGTTGGCTCGAGCTCGCCAAGGAGAAGGTGCACTTCCAGGGGCTTCCCGCCCGGATCTGCTGGCTCGGCTACGGCGAGCGGGCAAGAGCGGGCCTGGCGTTCAACGAGTTGGTGCGGTCGGGGAAGGTGAAGGCCCCGATCGTGATCGGTCGTGACCATCTGGACTCCGGCTCCGTTGCCTCCCCGTACCGTGAGACCGAGGCGATGCTCGACGGTTCCGACGCGATTGCCGACTGGCCGATCCTCAACGCCCTGCTGAACACCTCCTCCGGAGCCGCATGGGTCGCCGTGCACCACGGTGGTGGTGTCGGGATCGGCAAGGCGATTCACGCCGGCGCCCAGGTCGTCGCGGACGGCACCGACGACGCGGCGCGCCGGTTGGAATTGATGCTCACCAACGACCCGGGAACCGGAGTGATGCGCCACGCAGACGCCGGCTACGAGCGGGCGATCGAAGTTGCCAGGGAGCGGGGCATCCGGATCCCGATGCTCGACGAATAGAACCCCCTCTCTCCGAACCCAGGGCTCAGGGGTGCGCTCAGAGTACCTACGAGCCCTGGGTTCAACGAGGGTGTGGTCGTGCTTCGTAGGTGAGCACCCGCAGGATCGTGAATATGGCGATGACCAGGGTCGTGCCCCCGTACAACGCGACGGCGAAGATGCCGTGACTGTCGGTTCCCGCCTCGATGCTGTGAATCAGCGCAGCGGAGAAGACGCCGTAGGTCAGGTAGTGGATACCCCTCCAGACCTTCTGCCCGATCCGCCGGCGGACGTAGAAGGTGAAAGTGGTCAACACCATGCCGTACAGGGCGACGATTCCCAGCGCGATCGCCACCGGCTCCCAGGTGGAGACGCCCGGTACGAGTACGTCTCGAAGACCGAAATCGACATAGTCGTCCGTCAGTAACGCGACGACATGGACGACGGTGGCGAGCAGGCCGGCGATCGACAGCGCTTCGTGCACATACGTCGTGCTTTTCGTCGAAACGGCTCGCGTCAGCATCTTCGAGGAGATCACCAGGCCCCAGAGCATGGCTGCTGCGAGGAGGGCGAACGCGACGAGACCCGATCCCCTCACGGTGATCCATGCGAGGTTCATGCCGCCCTCACTTCCAGGCTGCCTGTCGCGTACACGGAAGCGTCGTTCCAGATGACGAGCGCACCGTCGATCCAGTCTTGATCGTCGGCCCAGGACAGACCGTCTTCACCGTGGAAGAGGACCCCTTTGGCTCCGGCCTCTGCCATGGCCGCCCGATCACAGACAACGGTTGCGCTGAGCACGGGCGTACACGCCGGTGCGCCGGTGCGCGGATCGATCAGATGGTGGGCATGGCGGCCGGCGACCTTCCATCTGCGGCGGGTAACCGAACTCGTGGCGAGCCCTCGACGTCCCAGCGGGACCGTCGCGACGATGTTGCCCCACGGATCTTCGATGTCGACGTCTGCCTCGGGGTGGTTCGAGCGAAGGTCCCCGCCCGCGTTCACGATGGTCGCGAATCCGCGTTCAACGGCGACGTCTGCCGTCCAACCCTTGGCGATGCCGCCAAGATCGAAACGAACACCGGGTGCCTTCCGCAGCGTGGAGCCATCGATATGCCACCAGAGGTCCGCTCCGACATCACTCGGCGGATCTGTGAGATCGGCGACCTTCGGAAACGTGGTGTCGTAGCCCCATGCGGACACGAGTCCGCCCACGGCCGGGTCGACGAGATGATCGGTCCAACTGCGAAGATCCTGGGCGACGGCGAGAATGTCCGCCAAGAGGGGCGACACCTCCACGGTCGACGCCGAGGAGTCGTTCAGCCGGCTGAGTTCGCTGTGTTCCAGGAAGCGGCTACAGACCTGCTCGACGTGATCGAAGAGTCTCCGCGCCCGCGTTGCGCTTCTGTCCGACTGCAGGGCGATCGTCACCGAGGTTCCCATCGCATCGAACGAGACCGATCGCATCACGAGCCCTTCGAGGTTTGACGAACCGGCGCCTGAACGACACGGCGGACGATCCGCGTCGGCGGAGGTGTGATCTCGGCAGGGCCGACCCTGACGATCACGAGACCACTCTGTGGAACCGACGGCACCGTCGCGACCAGTGAGGATGGGGCGCTCTGCTCGACGGCGATCGGCTGCGTGCCGGTGGGCTGTGGCGGCGTTGCGGCGACCCTGCCGGCGAGGATCGCGGTCACCCAGGCGACCCCGGCAAACGTCCAGGCGACGATCTTGATTCCCCGCAGCGGAAAGAAGCGCTTGCGGATCACTTCGCCGCCTTGTCGACGACACGCAACACGGCGCTGTGGGATTCCAGCACGCGTACGATGGATGCGGGGAGTTGTTGCTCGGCCTGATCGGTGGGCAGTACCCATGCCGAGTTCTCCGCCTGCAATGTGCGGTACAACGCAGGGCTGAGGCCGTTGGGGGTCTCGGGCTCGGTAGCCTCGGCGACCATCCCGGAAGAAGCCACGACGGCCGCCGGAGACGGGACACCGGAGTAGCTTCGCACTGCCAGGAATCCGAACACGGCGAAGATCGTGGCCACGATGATCATTGCACGATCGCGCATCAGTCGTCTTCGCGTTCGTCTTCGCGTTCGTCTTCGTTCTCGGTCTCATGCGCAGGTGCCGGGGCTGCGCTCACCGTCTCGACGACGGTGACGATCTGGGCCGGCCTGTCGGTCACCGAAGCGACAGGGAGAGGATTCTCGGTATCCGCGCAGATCGGCCGCAGCGCGTCCAGGGCTGCCTGCTCGAGCGGGGTGATCGTGCCGGCGGCTTCTTTCCCTGCCAGTGCGGGGCCGTCTTCGCCACAAGCGCGTTGCAGGTCGGCATCACGAGCGACGGCGTCCTGGATGGCGAACGTCGTTCCATCCGACTGCTGCGGCGCCGCAGCGCTGTCTGTGGCGGCGTCTGTGGACGGCGTGTCCCCGGTGAACGCCGCGACCGCACTGATGGTCGGCACGCCGATCGCAGCGGCGAGAATGATGGCGGTGAGCTTTCCTTTCATGTCTCCTCCTGGGATTGGTTCCGACAGCCTGCATGCGTGTCGGATAATGGGGTGTTAAGCGTGCCTGAAAGCTCGTGCAAGGATGAGGGCATGGATTTCGTGCTTCGCAACGTCGGGGAACTGACCACCAACGACCTTGGCCCGCCCGCCGCCGGCCGCGTCGTCCTCGACGCCGCGGTGTCCGTGAAGGATGGCCTTGTGACATGGGTGGGACCAGATGACGCCATCCCATCCCATGTCCGTGCCCTGCACCAGATCGACGCCGGAGGGAGGGCGGTGATCCCCGGTTTCGTCGATTCCCACACACATTGTGTCTTCGCCGGTGATCGGGCCGACGAATTCGGCCGGCGACTCCGCGGAGAGAGCTACGAAGAGATCCTCCAGGCCGGCGGGGGCATCCGCTCGACCGTGGAAGCAACCAGAGCCGCCGGCGTGGAGGATCTTGTCGAATCTGCAACACGAAGACTCGACCGGATGCTGGCGATGGGCACGACGACGGCCGAGGTCAAGTCCGGGTACGGGCTCGACACACCGACAGAGAGGAAGATGCTCGAAGCCATCACGGAACTCGCACACACCCATGCCATCGACGTCGTGCCGACGTTTCTCGGAGCGCACGTCGTCCCCGCCGAGTATCAGGAGGATCGGGAGGCGTATGTGCGGCTCATCGAAGACGAGATGCTGCCGGCTTGCGCTCCGTTCGCTCGCTACTGCGATGTGTTCTGTGACAGTGGCGCGTTCACTGTCGACGAGGCCCGGCGGGTCCTCGAGGCCGGCAGGCGTGTCGGCTTGCAGCCGCGCATGCACGTCGAGCAACTCGCGCACACGGGCGGAGCGTCGCTGGCAGCCGAACTGGGCGCCGTCAGCGCCGACCATCTCGACCATGTCACTCCCGACGATGTCGAGGCTCTGCGCCGGGCGGGGACCGTCGCGGTGCTCCTACCTGCCGTCGCGCTGTCGCTGCAGACTCCTCAGCCGCCCGGCAGGATGCTCTGGGATGCCGGCATTCCGGTGGCCATTGCCACGGACTGCAACCCGGGCACCGCCTATGTGGAGAGCATGCCGCTCGTGGTAGTGCTGGCCGTCCTCGAGATGCGATTGACTCCAGAGGAGGCGCTGTGGTCGGCCACTCGTGGGGGTGCGCTGGCCATCGAGGAGATGAGCAAGGGGTGGATCGGCGAGGGTGCGATCGCGGATCTGATCGTCCTCGATGCTCCGCGAGCCGTTCACCTCGTCTATCGGCCCGGCACAGACCTCATCGGTTCCGTCGTGAAGGACGGCGATTTCGTCGTCGACACGCTCAACCTGTCGCGATGAGGGCGATCCCCGCCAGGGCGAGTGCGACCCCTGCGAGGCGTGGCGCGGTGAGTCGCTCTTTCAGCACCACTCTCGCCAGGACGATGGTCGAAGCCGGGTAGAGGGCCGTGACGACCGAGGCCAGCGAGATCAAGCCGGCCCGGACGGCCAACAGGAACAAGGCGTTTGCAGCGATGTCGAGCACACCGGCTCCTGCAACCGTCTTGTCGAGTATCCGGGCGGGTCTGATCCTCCTTCCAAGGCTTGCGGCAAGGATCGCGACGAACGGTATGGACGCGGCGCGGGCACCGATGAGCGGCCAGATCCCGGATGTGGGGTCCGTTCTGCTGATCAGGATGAAGAACGCCCCGAAGCCGATCCCGGCCAGGAATCCGTCGAGGGCGCCCGTGTTGCGCGTTTCGCCCTCGTCGGGGGTTCGTTCCCGGGTGATGAGTGCGATGGATGAGAGGGCGGCCACGATTCCGATGGTCGCCGCGGTGGACGGGCGCTCTCCGATGAAGAGTCCGAACGTGAGTGGAACCAGGGCGGTCGTGACGGCTGACAAGGGGGCGGCGACAGACATCCGTCCCGTGGAGAGCCCTCGGTAGAAGAAGATCAACCCGGTGCCGCCGATGAGCCCGGCTGCGGCCCCCCATCCGAAATCGGCGAGTCGATACTCTTCCGGTCCAAGGACCGGGAGCAACGCAAGGAGGAGCACGGCTCCGACCATCTGTGAGACCACCACGACTCCCATGGCCTGGTGGCGCTTCGACGCCATGCCGCCGAGGAAGTCGGCGGCGCCGTACGTGACAGCGGAGAGGATGGCGAACGTGACGAACACGGGAGAAGGGTATCCACTTTCCAGTGACCGGCTGCCGGTGCTGACGTTTCTAGACTCGTTCTCGATGACCCATCCTTTCTTCTCCGTACATCCGACCGCCTTCTCCCATCGAGGTGGGCGTCTGCTGTGGCCCGAGAACACCGTCTTTGCGTTCCAGCAGTCCTACGACCTCGGTTATCGGTACTTCGAGACGGACCTTCACCTGACCAAGGACGGCGTCGTGGTTCTCTTGCACGACGACTACCTCGACCGCACAACAGACGGCACCGGCGATGTCTGGGAATACACCTTCGAAGAACTCGAGTCGTTCGACGCTGCGTTTCGATTCGGAGCCGATCGCGAATGGCCGTACCGGGGACAGGGCATCACCATCCCCACGCTCGAGGAGATTGTCACGACGTTCCCGGACATTCGACTCACCCTCGAGTTGAAGCAGAGCGGTCTCGAGGGACCCCTCGTTGCATTGCTGGAGCGTCTCGACCTGTGGGACCGTGTGATCATCGGTGGCTTCGACGATCGCTGGTCGCGCGCCGTGCGGAAGGCGTCCGGAGGGCGGGTGCTCACGTCGAGCGGCGTGTGGGAGACGCGTGCGTTCTGGCTTGCATCGAGAGCCGGTGTCGGCCTGCGGCTGCCTGCAGCCGCGTTACAGGTCCCCGTCCGGCACGGAAACCTCACCATCGTCGACGACAAGTTCGTCGGTGCAGCCCACAGGGCGGACAAGCAAGTGCACGTGTGGACGGTCAACGAGGCAGATGAAATGCACCGCCTGCTCGATCTGGGAGTGGACGGACTGATGAGCGACCGACCGGACGTCCTCAAGGCCGTCCACGAAGAGCGAGGTGTGGCGCTTGCGTGAACGGGTCGGGTCCATCGCCCTGCTGCAGGTGCAGCGCCGGCGCCTGAAAGGGAGCGGCGTGTATGACCTGTCGCCGCTGGTCACTTCGGAACGGCTGCTACTCACTCGCGAGGGCGTGCTTGCTGCGATTGACGGAGGTTGGGTGATCGATGCGCACCATGCTTCGCATCCGCAGCGGACCCGGTGGGCTCCTCGTTCCACGGTGTCGATCGGTTTCACGTCCCACTATCACAAGATGTCCGCTCGGTTCGGCGATCAGCCCTTGGGTGTGGCCGGGGAGAACATCGTCATCGAAACCGAACGCATCTGGACACTCGACGAGATCACCGCCGGATTGGTGTTCGAGATCGCCGACGGCAGGGTCGAGCTGAACGGTTTGCGGATCGCACAGCCGTGCGTCCCGTTCACCCGCTTTCTGGTCGGACGGCCGGACGCACCGGCCGGGGGACTCCAGGAGGACCTCGCATTCCTCGGGTCAGGGACCCGGGGGTTCATCACCGCGATGGAACACCTCGAATCTCCGACGGAGATCAGACTCGGCGACGAAGTGTGGTTGGCGTAGGGCATCACGAATCTGCCGAGTGACGTTGGTAGAAGGTACTCGGAACTTCGTATTTCGCATTTCGTACCGCATATCGCGACGCAGTAGCGATGCAAGACCGTGGGGGCGGGCGTGCCGGCTATTGCTCGGCGTCCTGGACGTTTCGGGGGACCGCACCGGTGAGGGTCAATACGGCACGCATGATCCGGTGTGCCGGGTCTGCTGCCGGTGAGAACATCAGGGGGCATCCCCCGACGATCACCGGGATGCCGTGCTGCCGCCCATACTCGGCGGCGGTCTCGGAGACGCTGCCCTTTCCGAGCGATCGGTGGAGCCACACTCGTCTGATGCCCAGTTCGGCGCAGTCTCGTACGACATCCTCGGCTGCCTCAGGGGTCGTGGCGACAACGACGGCGTCTACTCCGTCCGGGATCGACGCGAGGCTCCGGTAGCAGGGGTCGCCCTCGACACGATCGGCGTTCGGGTTGACCGCGAAGACCTCGTACCCGCGGTCTCGGAGCCGCCGGTAGATGCCGTTGCCGCTATGAGCCCCTTCCGAGGTTCTCGAGACGCCGGCGACGGCAATCCTTCGTTGTGCCAGGAAATCGTCTGCGGCAGTACGCAACGTGGCCATGACTTCTCCAGGGCGCGCGCCTGGACCTCCTCTCGTCGGAGACTACCGATGACGGCGCATCGATGTTGGACGGCCATCTGCCTGTGTCCGGGCGATCAGATGATGCGGCCGGCATGCTCGAACAGCGGGCTGCCTTCGAGGATTCGTCGCGGTCCGAGGCGCGAGAGATCGAGCGTCGGTGTTTGGCGGAGGATGAGTTCGGCAAGGTAGCGGCCGACGGCGTGGCACTGCTGGAACCCGTGCCCCGAGAAGCCGTTGGCGAGATACAGACCTCGCATCTCGGGCCACTCGCCGAGGATCGCGTTTCCATCGAGTGTGTTGACGGCGTAGAGGCCGGCCCATCCGCCAACGACGCGCAGCCGGTCGAAGGCGGGAAGCTGCTCGATCAGGTGCGGCCAGATGATGTCGTAGAAGCGGTGCCGGTGCACCGAGAAGTCGAACCCGACCGGGTCATCCGGCTGTGACCACGCCATGAGCCACGTGCCGTCGTGCTCAGGGATGAGGTAGAGGCCTGATGGCAGGAACGCGCTCGGCAGTCCTGTCGAGAGAATCGGACTCTCGACTACATGAACGTGTCGCATCACCGGGATGACCGGCAGGTCGATGCCGACGGTGGCGAGGAGGTCGCGGGCCCACGCTCCGGAAGCATTGACTACGACGCCGGTCCGGATCGTTTCCCCGGATGCCAGTGTGACTCCCCGGATGCTGTCGCCGTCACTGTTCAGACTCGTGACTTGTCCGGTGATGAAGTCGGCACCCAGCGCGATCGACTTTCTCCGGTACCCCTGCAAGACGGCGTTCGGGTCGACACTGCCGTCGAGGCGCCCGAGCGTTCCCCCGACGATCTGCGGGCCGGCGAAGGGCGGGTAGGCATCGGCGATCTGGTCCGCACTCAGCCACTCGATCGCGCATCCGAGCTTCCGCTGGAGGTCGACGCCTTGCTCGGCCGCGTGTCTGGTCTCCTCATCGACGAGGAACAGGTTCCCTTGCTTGCGCATCGACACCTCGGGCCGCACGCCATCCACCTCCATGTCGTCGGCGAACGCCTCGAGGGCCTCCATCGCGTACTGCGAGATCCGGATGTTCTCCTCGAGATTGAACTGGATGCGAACGTTGCCGTCCGAGAGCACGGTCGAGGCGTATCGATACGTAGGATCCTTCTCGATGACCGCGATCGACATCGACGGATCGCGACTCAGCAGGTGATAGGCCGTGGCGGCACCCATTGCGCTGCCGCCAACGATGACGACGTCATACGTCATCGTTCAGACCGACCTCGTGATGCCGCCGTCGACGCGGATGTTCTGCCCGGTGATGTATCCGGCGTCGTCGGAGAGGAGGAAGCGGACGGTTTTGGCGATCTCCTCGACGGTGCCGTATCGGGCGGCCGGGATCCGAGCGACGTTCTCCGCCGTCTCGGGGTAGCTGTCGATGAACCCGGGGAGAACGTTGTTCATCCGGATGCCCCGCCCTGCGTACTCGTCTGCGTACAGCTTGGTGAATCCGGCAAGGGCAGCGCGAAGGCTGCTGGAGATGGGGAACGCCGGACTCGGCTCGAAGGCGGAGAACGTGGAGATGTTCACGAAGCTGCCGCCACCGTGTTCGAGCATGATCGGGGTGACGAGCCGAGCCATTCTGGCGACGTTGAGGAGGACGAGATCGAGACCGGCATGCCAGTCCGTGTCGGTGAGTTCGAGGATCGGTCCGGTGGGTGGGTGGCCGGTGTTGTTGACGACCGCATCGATTCGTCCGTACGCCGCCATCGCCGCATCGACGAGTTCGGAGAGGTCTGCTTCGTCGGTCACGGATCCGGTGAGTCCGATGCCACCGAGTTTCTCTGCGAGCGCAACGGCGCCTCCGCCGTTCGACATGAGCGCCAACCGGTATCCGGCATCTGCGAGCTCGTGTGCGATGGCTGCTCCCATTCCTCTTCCCGATGCGGTGATCACCGCCGTCTTCCCCATTGCCCTCTCCGGTGTGCGTTTCGTCACCCTACTTGGTCAGCGGGTGGCGTTGAGGGGGGCATGATGAGCGTGAGGGGCTGATGGCGCCAGCAACACGCAGGATGCGTCTGTGGAGACGGCTCGGGATCGTCGCGCTCCCCGGAGTGGCGCTGATCGGGATCCAATACGGCCCGGCTGTCCTCCAGGAGGCCTCCCACCGGGCATGACCACACTCTTGGCGTCTTGGCGCAGGAGGTTCCTGGGGCGGATGTCACTCGGCAGATTCCTCACCGGACCGTTCCAGAGCCGCGGCGAAGTCAGCCGTGGTGGCATCGTCGTAGCCGACGAGGCGAACCTCGTCGAGAGCCCCGGGGTGGGTTGAGATCCACGTCACGACCGCATCTGCGAGAACGCTTGTCGCCTCGGCACGGGGATAGCCGAAGATGCCCGCCGAGATCGCCGGGAACGCGATGGAACGGTCGCCGTGTTCGAGCGCAGTGTCGAGCGCCGCCTCCACTGCCTGGTGCAACATGCCCTCGTTGTCCTGACCTGTGCGGTAGCGGGGCCCGACCACATGGATCACGTGGCGTGCCGGCATGGCTCCTGCAGTCGTGACCGCAGCGTGACCCGGCGCGACCGGGCCGCGCTCGCGAACCCACGCAGTCGACTCACGCTGCACAGGGCTCCCTCCAGCTCGCACGATCGCCGCAGCGACCCCGCCGCCGTGCGCGAGATGCTCATTGGCGGCGTTGACGATCGCATCGACGTCCTGACGGGTGAGATCCCCGGTGATCACACGAACAAGCGTGGTACCGATGCGGCGCATGGGAACAAGGCTACCGGCATGTGGCAGTCCTATCCTCGTGGCATGGTACGTCTGCTCTCTGCATTCCTTCTCTCCGCGGCAATCCTTGGCGGCTCCTTTGGGGAGGCGACCGCCTCGGTGACGCCGGTCTCCGGCGGCAGGATGGAGTTGACCCTGACCGTGGAGGTTGCCGGCGAGGCAGACGCCGTTGTTGCTCACGTTGTCGACATCGGAGGTGGTGAGGCGATCGTCGGGCTGGCTCCACGCGGCGCGGGTGAATGGGGCGGGACCACCGAGACCGAAGTGAGCAATCTGGTGGTCGTGTTCGAGGCGATCAGAGCCGGCGGAGGCAGCGACATGTCCGAGCCGGTGACCTTGGCAACGCTCGGTGTCGATCCGGGGTTTCTCGGGCTCGAGGGATCGGGCACGACCCTCGCTCCGGAGGAGGGATACTCCAAGAGCACGCTTCGTTGGGGCTGGGGTGCCCTGGCGCTGGCTGCGTTGGCGCTCGCCCTGCTTGCATTCTGGGCAGCCGGGTCCCGTTCCCGTGACGCTTCACAGGGATAATCTCGACGAAGTGTCACGAGAGCGGAGCCGCACAGGTCGAGGCCGCCTGGGACCTTGTGCTTGGTCGGAACAGGGGTCGAAACGACCACACGCGGCGGTGATCATTACGAGAGCGGTGAGACGACACCTTGTCGCATCGATGTTCCTGCGGGTCTGATTCCTGCAAGATCGCGTCGACCGATCGAAGGGACGGCGACGCGTGAGAAGGGTGGACACGGCGTCTGGTCCGACGAATCTCGGTCTGTTCAGCGGAGCCGCGGAGGAGGATACTTGGCGTAGTCAAAAGGAAGGCAGGTGTCCCCATGGGCCGGAGAAGGCACCGTCCATTGTCCTTGGCCATCGTCGCGCTGGTAGTCGCATCGGCTGCGTGTGCAGGCATCGGTGAGTCGCCAGCGACTGGCAGTGGCCCGAGCATGGTCTCGACGACCGTCTCGACGACCGTTTCGACGACCGTTGCCACGACGAAACCTCCGGCACCGGAAGCATCGTCGACCAGCGTCGCGACCGGCCCTGCGGGAGAGAGTATCCAGGATCTCGTTGCCGACGGCTCCCTCGAAGTCGACGCTGTCTCACCTGAGGGCGGGATCTCTGGGACGATCGTCGAAGTGATGCTCACAAACCGATCGGATGAGGACCTCGATGCCGTGATTCCCTGTGGCCTCGTATTCGAACCCGTCCCCGGCGTCCAGGAACAGCGAATGATGGTGATCCAACCGGCAGCAGCAAGGGTTCGACCAGGAGCGTCTGTGACCTTACGACCGTTTGTCGCCTGCATCGACAGTGACGAGGAGCCGGCGAGTGCCGGTGCCGTCTATCTCCCGGCGAGCGTCGCCGATGGCGACCTGCTCACGTTTGCTCAGTGCCTGTGCCGGAGAGATCTGGGTTCCGAACTCGACCCGATGACCGGCGGGATGGACCTGCAGTTCGCCATCTGGGCCGTTGTCGATGGTGACTTGCAGACGTGGAGCGGCGATCCGGGTGACCTGGCCGGGGCCCTCGGCGACCTGACCGGTGAGAGCCTCGACATCGATGCCGAAGACCTGAAGGAGCTCCAGGGCACCAATCTCGATCAGATCATGGCTGCGATGCAGACGTTCATGGAACAGTTCGGCCCGGGTGTGCGGCGGTGGCTCGACGAATGCGGGATCGACCTGGCCAAGTGAGCAGGCGTGGAGCAAGTGTCACGAGAACGGGTCAAGTGCGCGAAGTCGAGACCGGTTCACGCATCCCCGCCGCGGGCAGCAGCGCCGGAATGACGACGAGTGCAGTCACGGCTGCGGTCGTCATCGAGACCCACATGATCATGGAGATCTCCGGATGGATCTTCAGTGGCGACAGCCACAGCGCACTCAGCGCCAGCGCGATGCCGAGCGCGTTGGCGACGATCGGGCGGCCGGCGCTGTCGATGGCCCGCAGGACGTAGCCGTCTCCGGCTGGACGTGCGTAGTCGATCGCGGCGACGAAGTGGATCGAGTAGTCGATGCCGACGCCGATGACGATCGACGAGGCGATCGCCGTGACGAGGTTCAACTGGATGCCGGATGCGGCGATGAATCCCAACAGGGTGCCGGTCGTCAGCACGAGTGGGGCAAGCGCAACCAGCGTTTGGCGCACTTTGCGGTACGCGACGAGCAGCATCAGGGCGACGAGGACGTAGGCGGCGATGAGTGACCCGATTTGGGCGCGAATGACCAGCCTGGCGATTTCGTCCCAAAGAATCGGCATGCCGGTCAGGACCCGAATCTCGGCGTGAGTGTCCGCGAAGTCGAGCCAGGCGCGCAAGTCCTTGGTCTCGAACGGTCCCGGGAACACGATGAAGCGCAGCCCGTCCTGTGTTGCCATCCGGCCGAGCGGCAACGGCGCCGTCCCTGCGAGGACGGCGTCCATTTCGGCAGGTGGGATCTTGCCGGCCAGGTCGGCCGCCGAGAAGACGGTGCGCACGCCGGGCAGCCGTTCGAAGTCCCGCTCCACGGTCTCGAGATGCGTCAGCTGATCCGCACCGCCGTTCGGGTCGTAGACGAACTCACCGATCAACGGCGTGGCCCCGCCGAAGATCTCGGCCGTCTCGTTGAAGCTCTGGCGGAGGGGATGGTTCTCCTTGAGGAAGAACAATTGGTCGGAGTCGACCTGGAGGCGGGGGATGAAGACCGCGGAGAAAGCGATCAGGCCCACGGACAGGACGGCGGCGATCCAGCGCGGTCGTGCGAGTGCCTTGATGGCGGTGGTGACGCGCGGTCCGAGGATCGCCGTGTGATGCTTCGGCCGGATGTCCAACCGGCTGAGAAGTGCAGGGAGGAAGAAGAACGAGACGACGCCGGCGAATCCGATTCCGATGGCGGTGAACAGGCCGAGCTGCTGGATAGGTCTGACACCGGTGACGAGCAACGAAAGGAACCCCGCGGCGGTGCTGATCGTCGTGAGGATCATCGGGACGCCGACCTGTCGGAGCGTGGAAGTGACCCGTGAGACCCGATCCTCGGTGCGCTCGGAGGCTTCTTGATAGTGGGTGACGAAATGCAGGCCGTCGGCAGAGCCCATGACGATCACATAGATCGGGACGAGGACCGACACGATGTCGACCTCATGGCCAAGCCCGAAGATCAGCCCGAATGTCCAGAGTGCGCCGAGCAGGGCGGGGAAGATGGACAGAATCGTGAGCTTGCCGTCGCCGATGTTCGCGAAGAACGTGAGCAGCAGCAGGATGATGACCGCGGGTGGGATGAACAGCAGGAACCAGCCGATCATGTCGAGCACCGTTGCGAAGATCACCGGGTTGCCCGAGTAGTTCACTTTCAGGTCCCCCGGCGGTTCAACGTCGGTGAGCTCGCGCGCCACCCTCACCGGGTCGTCTGAAGGGACCGCAACCATGAGGGTGTGTCTGGCGTCGTCGCTGACGAGCAGATCGGCGACCGGGTTCTGAGAGATGAACCTGCCGATCATGGCTTCTGGGATCGCATCGATCATCTCCGGGGTGATGGCTGCCCCGGTGAGCGGGTTGACGGCAGGGATGATGGACCCGACATGCGCGACGCCCTCGAGTGCCGCGATGCGGTCACGCAGTTGGACCAGCTCGATCAGGACATCCTTGTCGGAGATCGTCTTCCCCTCCGGCACCGAGACGAGCACGTTGATCGGATCCGCGGTGTCGTACTTTTCCTGGAGTGCGACCCAGGCTTCTCCCCGCTCGTTGCCCGAAGTGAGGAACTGGGTGACGTCGGCGTTGACCTTCAGCCGAAAGAGCATGCCGACCGCGACGAGGGTGATGATGCCGGTGACGGCCAGTACTCGCCCGGACCGTTCGACGAGGAAGCGGCCTATGCGATCCAACACATACCTCCGGTATTCCGTTTGCAGCCTACGCGAGGCAGCCGCCGTCGCCCGTCATGGAGGAGAGACGGGGACCCGCGCCGTCGCGCGTTCGGGATGCCGCATGACGAGCATCGGCACGCCGATCCCGTACGTGACGAAGTGTCCCACCGGTGTGATCTCGATCAGGCACATGTCGAGATGGGCGACCTTCTTCTCGAGGCCGCGCAGCAGGACGCGCAGGATCGGAGCCGGAGCTTCGTCGATGGGGCGGATCATCGCGTCGCCATGGAACGTGATGGCGGCTGCAGGGATCTTGACCCACGGCATCAGCGGCACCCGTTTGGGCACCGTGACGGTGATCGACACGTGGGGGTTTCCTGCGATGTGGCGTGCCTTCCAGGTCTCGGGCCCTGTGACGATGTAGATGCGGTGGTCTGCGACGGTGTAGACGATGCCCGCGCTGCGGGCCTCCCCGGCCGGGGTCACCCAGGCGAGGACTCCGAAGATGTGACGAGCGATGTCTCGCCAGACCTGCTCGGTTGTGGGATGTGCCGATCGCATGACCGTCCCCAGTGTTGCGCGCGGCCACTTGGCGCGACCAGGGCCGTTCGGCCCTTTCCGGTGAACCGGCGTTGCGGTGCTACCTTGAGGTGGCCATGGGACACGGTTCTTTTCGGTTGTTGCTGCTCGCACGAGGGTTGTTCACGAATCGTGACCACCCGGACCTGTGGTCATTGGCAGCCGAGGACGATCCGGAGCGGTTCGTCTGGCGTGTTCTGCCCCATGCAGCGAGGACTTTCGCGGCGAGCATCGTCATCCTGCCGCACGAGAAGGCCAGGGCGTCGGCTGTTGCGTACCTCTACAGTCGCATCCTCGACACATACGAAGACCTGTATCCCGACGCCGAGCAGCGTGGCAAGCGCCTCGACGACTTCGCCCGCAGGTTCGAGTCGGGTCGGCTCACCCGGCCGGCATCGATTCCGGACACGCTGGCTCGCGACGATCGGGATCGGCTCCATCTTCTCCTCGTCGATCGATGCGACCTCGTCGATGTCGTATATCGCAGCCTCGCCGTCGATGTACAGCAGTCGATTGCCGATCTCGTCCGATCGATGGCGGACGGGATGGTGTGGTCGACGGACCGCTTTGCATGCCAGGGCGGTGTCCTGAACAACGGTGAACAGGTGACCCACTACTGCCGGAACGTGATCGGTAACCCTGTCCTGTTTGCCTTGGGGTTGATCAGCGGCAAGGTACCGACACCGGCCGCGGAACGGGATGCGTTTGCGGTGGGGGAGATGATCCAACTGGCCAATATCACCAGGGACGTTGAGAAGGACCTCGCGAGAGGGATCGGTTATCACCCTGCGCTCAAACCGTATCTGGGCAATGTGGGCGACGCGACGAAGATCCGAGAGACGATCCAGCGTGTGCGTGATGAGCTGGTCGCTCGTGCAATGAGTCTCGTTCCCGCCTATCGGAGGCTGCTCGCAGGTTTCGAGCAGGCGGTCGCGGTGCGTACGGCGGCGGTGCTCATGCTGGGGTTCACGGAGCTGCACTACCGCGGCTGCGTCGCGCGGTCCGGTCGAGAGCCGTGGCCGGGGCCGAGTGGCTCATTCCAGGTTGTGTTGCGGGCTATCCCGTCACTGCTGTCGGTGCGTTGGGCACGGCACACGATCGAGCGGATCGAGACCGAGTTCCTCCGGGCCGCCGCGCTGCTGCAGAGCAGGCCCGTCTGAGATCGGCACCACATTCATTTGAACCCAGGGCTCGTAGTGACCCTGGGGACCACTACGAGCCCAGGGTTCAGCGGTTCAGGTCGCTACCGTGATGCCCATGCGAGGGTTGACGCTCGACGGCGTGGAAACGATCACGTTTCGAGACGACCTGCCCGATCCGCGACTCGAGGCGGATACGGACGCGATCGTCGCCGTTCGCCGAGCGGGGCTGTGCGGCTCGGACCTGCATCCGTACCTGGGACGAGAGAGCGTTCGCTTCGGTGTGATTCCCGGTCATGAGGTCGTCGGCGAAGTCACGGAGATAGGCGGTGTCGTCTCCCGCTTTTCGGTCGGCCGGCGGGTCATCGTGCCGTTCACGACGAGTTGTGGCGAATGTGACCCTTGCCGGAGTGGGTTGAGCGCACGATGTGTCCGCGGGGACCTGTTCGGGTACGGGGATCCGGAGGACCCGTCGAAATCTGCGTTGCAGGGAGGCCAGGCCGAACTCCTTCGGGTCCCGCTCGCCGAAGGCACTCTCGTTGCGGTCCCCGAAGGGATCTCGGACGAGGCGGCGTTGCTGCTCAGTGACAACTTCCCGACGGGTTGGCATGCGGCACGCCGGGCCGCCGTGCGTCCCGGAAGAGCGGTCGCCGTTGTCGGGCTGGGTTCGGTGGGCCTCAGCGCCGTCGCCGCGGCGAAGACGATGGGCGCGGACCCCGTCCTGGCGGTCGACCCGGTCGAAGATCGGAGAAACCGCGCCGAACGACTTGGGGCCCGTGCCGCGCACCCGCGAGACGCCGAGAGCGTTGCGGACCTGATGACCGAGGGCGGGTTCGTTTCGGTGATCGAAGCCGCCGGTGCGCTCTCGGCGCAAGGACTGGCGTTTCGCCTCCTGCGGCCAGGCGGGACCCTGTCGACCATCGCCGTGCAAACAGCCGATCGGTTCGCGTTCACCCCGGTGGACGTCTACGACCGCAACGCAACGATCCGAGCAGGCCGTGCGCCCGTCAGGTCGGTGCTCGAGCGGCTTCTCCCACTCGTGGTAGCTGGAAGGGTGAAGATGCCGACCGACGTCATTGTCACCCACCCTGCGGTGCCGATCGAACAAGGGCCGGACACGTACCGACGGTTTGCGGCTCGCGAGCCGGGTCTCGTGAAGGTCTCTTTCTCGTTCTCGTGACGCTTGGTGCGGTTAGACCAAACGAAACGTCACGAGAACGATGCGCGCTTGCGGTCGCTGGCGGCCAGGAGCCGTTTGCGGACCCGGATCGCGTTCGGAGTGACCTCGACCAGCTCATCGTCGGCGATCCACTCGATGGCCAGCTCGAGGGTGAGCCTTCGGGGAGGCTTCAGCCTGATCGCCTCGTCCGACGCGTGCGTGCGGATGTTGGTCAGCTGCTTGGGCTTGGTGGGGTTGCAGGGCAGGTCCGCCGGCCTCGAGTTCTCCCCGATCACCATCCCCTCGTACACCTGCTCACCCGAACCGATGAACAGGTGGCCGCGCTTCTGGAGGTTGTCCAGGGCGTATCCGGTCGAGCTGCCGGTCCGATCCGAGATCATCGCTCCCCCTTGACGATGAGGGAGCTCTCCGGCCCACGGCGCCCAGCCGGCGTGCTGCTGATGGACGAGGGCGGTGCCGCGGGTGGCGGTCATGAGCAGCGACCGCAACCCGATGAGCCCACGCGACGGGGCCGAGACGGTGACGATCGTGCGACCTGTTTCTCCCGGTTCCAGGCCGATGATCGTGCCCTTGCGGGGGGCGACGGCCTGCGTGACGGTCCCGACGTGCTCGTCCGGAACGTCGATCGTCGCCTGCTCGATCGGCTCGTGCGTCACACCGTCGATCTCACGTGTGATCGCTTCGGGTCGGCTCACCTGGAGTTCGAAACCTTCTCTGCGCATCGTCTCGATGAGCACGGCGAGCTGAAGCTCGCCCCGCCCCGCCACTTCGATGACTTCCGGAGAAGCCGTCTGCCCGATCCGGATGGACACATTGCCGAGGACCTCACGTTCCAGGCGATCGCGGATCTGTCGTGACGTGAGGAAGCGGCCGTCGGTCCCCGCGAGCGGGGACGTGTTGACACCGAAGGTCATTCTCAGAACGGGTTCGTCCACCTTCAGACGCGGGAGCGGGTGCGGGTCGGCAACATCGGCGAGCGTGTCTCCGATCTCGACGTCCGGGAATCCTGCAACGACGAACAGGTCCCCTGCGACTCGCTCGTCGACATCGATGCGTCCGAGCCCCTCGAATCCCATGAGTTGCGTGAGTCGTCGTCGCAGAGGGGTGCCCTCGGCTCGGCAGAGCGCTACAAGTTCTCCGCTTTTCAGTGTTCCCTGGACGACCCTTCCGATCGCGAGCCGCCCCAGGTAGTCGGAGGCGTCGAGGTTCGTGACGAGCGCCTGGAGTGTGCCCGACGGGTCGCCCGCGGCCGGCGGGATCGTCTCGACGACGGCATCGAGAAGCGCAGAGAGGTCGGCGTCGGCGTCGGGTATCCCGATGCCGGCCATGGCGCGCCCCTGGCGGGCGATGGACGAGATGATCGGAAACTCGATGTGATCGTCGGACGCGTCGAGGTCGAAGAACAGCTCATAGACTTCGTTGACGACCTCCTCCAGCCTGGCATCGGCTCGATCCACCTTGTTGATCACGACAACTGCCGGCAGGTGACGTGCGAGTGCCTTGGAGAGCACGTAGCGGGTCTGCGGCATCGGTCCCTCGGCGGCGTCCACCAACAGCAGTACTCCGTCGACGAGTGCCAGTGCCCGTTCCACTTCGCCACCGAAGTCGGCGTGCCCAGGAGTATCGACCAGGTTGATTCGCGTCCCCTTCCATTCGACGGACGCGGCTTTGGCGAGGATCGTGATGCCGCGCTCTCGCTCCTGATCGCTGGAATCCAAGATGCGATCGACGTGTTCGTGGTGCGAGGAGAACACACCGGTCGCGGACAGCATCGCGTCGACCAGGGTGGTCTTGCCATGGTCGACGTGCGCGATCAACGCAACATTGCGGAAAGGGGAGTCCGACATGAGGCCTGCGATGGTAACGGATGTGGCGGCCTGCGAAGTCGGGGCAGGAAAACGCCAACCTGGAGACGCCGTGGCGATCCGGTTGGTACTGTGTCGTGAAAGTGGAGGTGAGGCCAGTGGCCGAGGCGACGAGCGTCAGACTGTACGGGTATCGGTGGGTCGTCCTCGGCGTGTTCTCACTCATCAATGCGCTGGTGCAGATGAACTGGATCACGTTCGCGGCGGTGACAGGTGACGCAGCGGCCTACTACCGGGTTTCCGAGCTGGAGATCGGCCTGCTGTCCATGGTCTTCATGATCGTGTTCATCATCATGTCGATCCCCGCGTCCTACGTCATCGACACGTACGGCATTCGGATCGGTATCGGGATCGGCGCCGTCCTCACCGGCGTGTTCGGGTTGACTCGCGGGATCTGGGCGTCCGACTACACGCTCGTGCTCATTTCCCAGATCGGACTTGCGGTCGGCCAGCCGTTCGTGATGAACGCCATCACCAAGGTCGGTGCTCGCTGGTTCCCGATCGCCGAGCGTGCCACGGCCGCTGCGTTCCCTTCTCTCGCACAGTTCATCGGGATCATCGTCGCGATGGCGGCTACGCCGTATCTGGTCTCGAGTTTCGCAATGTCGGGGATGTTGATGGGATATGGGGTCGTATCGATGGTCGGTGCGGTCGTCGCGCTCGCCTTCATTCGCGAGAGGCCGCCCACCGCGCCGAGTGAGGCCGACCAGATGGAGCGCTTCAAGGTATTCGAGGGTCTTCGACACATCCTCAAACAGAAGGACATGTTGATCCTGCTGTTGCTGTTCTTCGTCGGCTTGGGGATGTTCAACGCGATCAGTACCTGGATCGAACAGATCGTAAGTCCCAGGGGGTTCGGCCCGGAGCAGGCCGGCATGATCGGCGCGGTGATGGTGATCGGCGGAATCTTCGGTGCGGGAATCCTGTCGGTGTTGTCGGATCGGTCGCGGCGGCGTAAGCCGTTCCTCGTCGTCGCCGTCGCCGGCATGGCCCCCGGTCTCGTGGGTCTGGCGTTCGCCGCCAGCTACCCGCTGCTGCTCGTTTCGAGTTTCGTGTTCGGGTTCTTCATGATGAGCGCTTACCCGGTTGGGTTCCAGTACAGCGCCGAGATCAGCTACCCGGCGCCGGAGTCGACGTCGCAGGGGATCATCTTGATGGCCGGGCAGATCTCCGGCATTCTGTTCATCCTCGGCATGGATGCGTTCAAGTCGCAGGTGACCGGTTCCATGACAGGCTCGATGCTGGTGTTCATCGCTCTGACCACCATCGTCATCGTCCTGACGGGATTCCTCGACGAGTCGGCGATGATCCGCGCCGAGCGTGAGAAGGTGACGTCCTGAGTCGGGCCGTCCGGATGCGTGCCACGCATCACTCGGCGGTCTCCTAGGCTCCGTAGAGTGAAAGTCCTCGTCACGGGAGCGACCGGCTATATCGGCGGCCGTCTCGTGCCGCGTCTGCTCGAGCGCGGGTTCCAGGTCCGATGCATGACCCGTGATCCTGCACGGCTCACACTCGACCCCTGGAGGGATCAGGTAGAGGTCGTCGCAGCCGACGCCCTGGAGCCCGATACCCTGCGCGTCGCACTCAGCGGATGCAATGCGGCGTACTACCTGATCCACGGGATGGAGGCGTCGGAGGAATACGTCGAACTGGATCGCATCGCCGCGGAGAACTTCCGCGATGCCGCCGATGAGGCCGGACTCGAGCGCATCATCTTCCTTGGCGGTCTGGGGTCCGACGATGACGAACTGTCGATGCATCTCAGGAGCCGGCACGAAGTGGGACGAATCCTGGCTTCCGGCTCGACACCCGTCACCGAATTCCGGGCGGCGGTCATCATCGGTTCAGGATCGATGTCGTTCGAGATGATCCGGCACCTGACCGAGGTGCTCCCGGTGATGATGCGCCCGAAATGGATTTGTACGCGCTGTCAGCCGATCGCGGTGCGCAACGTCCTCGAAATCCTGATGGATGCCCTGGACTTCGTGGGGTCCGGCAGCCGCATCTACGAGATCGGCGGTCCGGACGTGCTCACGTACGAGGAGATGATGCAGACGTACGCCGAGGTCGCGGGGCTTCCGAGACGAAGGGTCATTCCGCTACCGCTGTTCAGTTCTCGCCTGTCGCCGCTGTTGGTCGGACTCGTGACGCCGCTACCGGTTGCCACTGCGCGCCCCCTCATCGAAAGCCTGCTGAACGATGTCGTCGTCACCAGAGAATCACCGCCCGGCTACCAACCTGCAGATTTGCTCACCTACCGTGAGGCGGTGTGGAGGGCGATGGCCAGGATCCTGCAGTTCGAGGTCGAGACCCGCTGGTCGGATGCGTTGACAAAGCCGGCACAACCGCTGCCCGGCGATCCCGTGTGGTCGGGGGCGGCGATGGAGCTGGACCGGCGCGCGGCGACCTCGTCCGCGCCGGCCGACGATGTGTTCTGGGCGGTGTCCAGGATCGGCGGCGACGTCGGTTACTACACGATGAACTGGGCGTGGCGGTTCCGAGGCCTCTTCGACCGGCTGATCGGAGGCGTGGGGCTTCGAAGGGGGAGGAGACATCCCGAGGAGTTGCGGCCCGGCGAGGCGCTCGACTTCTTCAGGGTTGTCATCATCGATCCGGAGCAGCGTCACCTCCTGTTGAGGGCCGAGATGAAGGTACCCGGCACCGCCTGGCTGGAATGGACGGTTGAACCCACGGACGAAGGCTCTCGGCTGACACAGATCGCCCGGTTCGTTCCAAGAGGCGTTGTGGGAAGGCTGTACTGGTGGGCGATGCTGCCGTTTCACGCACCGATCTTTCGCAGGATGGCCCGACGTATCACCCGGGTGGCCGAGCAGCGGGAATCCCTGCAGGTCGGGCAGTGACCCGGCGCGAGTAGGTTGAGGCCATGCCTAGACACAGTTTCTCCCCATGCGAGGGCACGAGGGTCGGGTTCACGATCGACTCGCGCGCACTGCGCGACAACCTCCTCGGCGATCCGGTGGAGCGCCGGGTTGCCGTCTACCTGCCGCAAGGATATGCGTCGTCCGACGAGGAGTATCCGGTGTTTGTCGACCTCGTCGGGTTCACCGGCAGCGGCCTCGCCCATTTCAACTGGCGACCGTTCGGTGAGAGTGTGCCGCAGCGTCTCGACCGCCTCGTCGCCGAGGGCAGGATGGGACCCGTGGTGGCCGTCTTCCCCGACTGTTTCACCTCGCTCGGCGGTAACCAGTACATCAACTCGGCGGCGATGGGCAACTGGGAGGACTTCCTCATCGACGAGATGCTCCCCGAGGTCGAGCGCAGATTCCGGGTGCGCAAGGGCCGGGAGCATCGTGCCGTGTTCGGCAAGTCGAGCGGCGGGTACGGGGCGATCGTTCACGGTCTGCGACATGCCGACGCGTGGGGCGCGGTGGCCTGTCACTCCGGCGACATGGGCTTCGCCATGTGCTACTCGGGCGACTTTCCGAAGCTGCTGGACACGCTCGCCGGACACGACCGTGACATCGCCAAACTGCTGGCACACTACGAGATGAAAGAGAAGCTCACCGCCGACGACATGCACATGCTCATGGTGCTGGCCATGGCGGCCAGTTACGATCCGGACCCCGACGGCCCGAAGGGGATTCGCCTGCCGGTCGACCTCTATACAGGCGAGTTGGATCCGGAGCGCTGGGCCGGCTGGATGCGCCACGATCCGGTCGAGCTGGTCAAGTCGCCCGAATGTCAGGAGAACCTGCGCTCGCTTCGCGGCCTCTACATCGATTGCGGTGCCAAGGATCAGTACTCCCTCGTGTACGGGGCGCGGGCGTTCGTGAAGGCATTGCAGGAGGCGGGCATCGAGCACCGCTACGAGGAGTTCGACGACGACCACACGGCCGTCGACTACCGCCAGGACGTGTCGTTCCCTTACCTGTACCACGCCCTCACCGCGTAGCTGCGAACCCAGGGCTCAGGGATGCGCATAGGGTGTCTACGAGCCCTGGGTTCGGGAGTGTTGAGGGATCGCACGCCCGCGCCTTGCCCTCCCGGTGCTCAGGACCGGAATGTGCAGTTCCTCCACGGTCGACCCGGCTCAGATCTCGATGGCGATCCCGCCGTCGCTGTCAATCACTGCCGAAGAGGCTGACGCGATTCGGCCGAACGTCGGCTCGTCGACGACCAGCACGGGCACGACGATGCCGTAGAGCTCGTCGGCTACCAGGGCGCCGATCACGATGATCTCGTCGAGTTCCAGGAGCACGATTGCAGCCGGTGAGGTTCCGAGCCGAATGGCCTCCGCGAGCACCGAGCTGGCCGAGCTCGACCCCCGTCCGGCCCGCATGACCAGAATCGTTCCGGCGACGCACTGCCCGATCTGGGGGTGGTGATGGTCGATGATCCGGCCGGTCTCGGAGTCGAGCCCGCCCCAGAAGCTGAGCGGCTCGTCAAGCGCCATCACCGGGCCGGCAGCACTGCCCGCCACCAGAACCCGCTTCGGCGTGTGCCTCTCGATGTCAGGCATCGGCCCACATCGCTTCGTCGCGCACCAGCCGCCCGGTGACCGCCGTGGCCACGCAGTCCTCGACGCTGCCGAACACGACGTCGACGCCGATGTTGCCCGGCGCGTAGTAGGCCCACTTGGCCGAGTCGGTCATCGCTGCCCCGTCGACCTCGGCGAGGATCGGTGTGATGTAGGTGCACGTGTCGGTGAGGATCTGCACCCCGGCGTCCCGGAGCGTGTCGGCCCAGCCACGCGATTCGATCTTGGTGAGCACCTCGCGGCCGGTCGAGGCGAAGAACTGCACTCCGGGTGCCACCCGCTGCGAGCCGATCAGCTCCACAAGCCGGGCGAACTCGCTCATCGAGTAGTGAGGCGTGCCGACACAGACCGCGCCGACCCGGCCTGTGGTGGTGCCGGTTGTGAGCTGGTCCCGCGCTGCCCGTAGGTCCGCGGGCGTCACCACGACGGTCTCGGTCGCGGGCCGACCTGCGAGGGCATCGTCGAGAGTCGCTGCTTCGGGCGTGGAACCCACGGCGTGGAACATGGCAACCGATCCTGAAGATGCGGCGGCCGCCCCGAGCGCCTTCAGGCGATCTTCGTCGAGCCTCGTCGGAAGGCCGTCGATCACCGGAACCAGGTTGGCTGTGCGAGCCCCGATCAGGTGGCCGAGCACCGGATAGAGCACGTCGAGGTCGAGCAGGCGATCGGACACGCCCTCCAATCGGAACACCACCTGGCCGCGCCGGTTGGCGTCGAGATGAAGCCCGGCGGCCGGTGCGCGGCCGGTGATTGCTGCGCAGATGTCGATGAAGTCGCCGTATCGGTCGGTGCGGGCACCGAGCACCGAGTTGGCGAAGACGATGGCGTTGGACTCGGCCCAGGCGACGTGTTCCCCGAACCCCGGACGCTGCTCGAGTTGATACGGAGCGCAGGTCCATGTGGGACGGCACCCCATCTCCTCGTAACGTTCGGCGAGGCGGCGGGCCAGCCGAGCGGTTTCGGGGTCACCCCGGTAGAGGTCGGGGTGACGCAGGTCGAGCGATGACACGTTGAGTGTGGTCGGCACTTTCACCGTCGCGCCTGCATCGACGAGCCGCTCGGCAAAATCGAGTCCTGACCGGCCGTGGTAGAGGCACGAATCGATGTGGGCGCCCGTGATGTCGAGGAGGTGTTCGGCTTCGATTGCCTCGGCCACCCGGACGATCAGTAGCATCGACAGCCGGTACGCCGGGCCGAGATCGCCGTTGAGAGAGGCGCGGTCGGAGTCGTCGAGAACGAGGGCCACGAGGTGAACCGTACTATGAGGGATCGTTGACCCGAGTGGCGACGAAGTCAGGCTGCAGCAGATCTCCGAGGATCTCACCGAACGCCTGTCGGAGGTTCTGCCATCGCGGATGAAACGCATGGCCCTGCAACGGGTGCAGAAGGTCGCATGGGCGACGAAGCTGCGCCGTCCTCGCTCCGGTCTCTGTCGATGTGGGGGTGTGAAGCCGTCACCATCGGGAAGGACCTCTTCGCCCATCTCGTCTGGGGCTCGCCACGAATGCGACCTCCGGGGTGCTCTCGAAGCGTCGAGGCCGACCCAACGAATTCAGGGGAGTCTCGGAACCGCCTTGCTCGCCAGATCCTTTGCGATCTCGAGTTCCTGGTCGAGATCCATGCTGCTGAACAAGTCGATCGACAGCTCGATGCGTCCGCTTCGAACGGTGAGATCACCCGCCGGCTGATTGTCCTGGACCTCGTCTCCGGGTCCGTCGATACGTGTCGCCCCGCTCGCGACAGCCATCTGAAAGAGCTCTATTGCCGTCTCCTCGTCCGGGTAGACGAAGGCGCCGACATTCAGGTCCACGTCCTCGGATGTATAGCTGCACGTGAACATCGGCGGTGCCGAACCGTCGTATTCAGGAGTGGCGGTGAGAGTGCCGATGGCGGCTTCGACTTCTTCCACCGTCAACAGGTCGCAGGTGTTCACGGTCAGGTCGCCACTGCCGTCGGCCGGCCCGGATTGGGTGGTCGGTGTCCGCGCCGTGGTTTCCGATGTCGCTGCGGTCGTTTCAGAGTTGCCGGTCGCGGCCGTCGTTGCGCTTGTCGTGGCGGTGCCACCTCCACAGGCTGCGACAAGCAGACCGATCGCGAACGTGGTGGCCAGCGAGTGCTTCATGCGGATGATCCTCATCGCAGCTCCTGGCGGAACCGAAGTGGCCACCCGTTTGTGGCACATGTCGGCCGCTTCGTGCCCATGGCCGGAACGTTGGGACCGGCCTGTCCTGATTCAAGCATGCACGAAGCTCTGAGCGTCGGCTGAAGGTGGGCGCTCATGGCACCCACAGATGTACCCGTATGGTGGTCGTCAGGGAGTACCAGCATGAGGAAGATCGTTGCGGCCGTGTTTCTGAGTGCCCTCCTCGTTGCGTGCGGGAGCGGTGACCAGACAGGTGAGGCCGTCGCTCCGGGCAGCACTTCGGTTTCGGTCGAAACCACGGTCACCACCAGTGGCGAGCCGGGCACGGCGCCTGCCACTTCAACACCCAACCCCTCCGAACCCGGTCGACTCGATGTCACACTCCAGGAGATCCCGCTGGATGTGGAACCGAGCGGTTTCACGCAGGATGGTGACCTCATCTGGGTGGTATCGCGCGACGCCGGTGAGCTTCTGGCAGTCGACGTCGGTGCCGGCGAGACGGGAACCGCATTCACAATCGGTGGTGAGCCTGTCGCGGTGGCGCCGGCGGAAGGCTCCCTGTGGGTGACAGAGCACGAGTTCGGCGACAACGTCGTGCGTCGCGTCGACCCGAGCACGGGCGAGGTGATGGCCGAGGTGTCGTCTTCTCCAGGAACACACCCATTGCACGTCGTCGGAGGCGGAGGCGCGGTGTGGGCGACGATCAGCGGCGCGGAAATCGAACGCATCGATCCTGCAACGAACGAGGTCGTGGAGACCATCAGCGCCTCCGAGATCAGCCACCCCTCCGGGTACGGGGCGCTGGTGTTCGACTTCGGTTCGCTCTGGATGATCGACTACCAATCCGGCCGTCTCCTCCGCATCGACCCTGCGGACAACCAGATCACAGCCACGTTCGAAGACCTCGGGTACAGCGCGGAGGATCTCGGCGGTGGTTCGGTGGGCATCCATGCGAGAGGGCCAACAGCCCTCGCAACGACCGCGGACGGCCTGTGGGTGTTGAGCGATACGGTGAACCCGGACCAGACGGACGTGGCCGGCTATGGAGCACTCTTTCTCGTCGATCCGGGCTCCGAGGAGATCGTCCGCCGTGTCGACCTGACGTTCGAACCCGATCCCAGCAGCAACCCGGGGTTGGTGATCACGGATGGTGCGGCCTGGTTCATCGAAGCGGTCGACGGAAACATCGTGAGGGTCGACCTCACCACCGAACTCGAGGACTACATCTACACCGGTTCCGACTTGCCCCTGGGGTTGGTTGCCACAACCGACATGTTGTGGTCGCTCAGGTACGGTGGACTTTCGGGCATCGATCTCGCCGAGGCGGCGCAGCTTGCCGAGCGGTAGAGGACGCGCCTGCCCGGACACGAGCGGTCGCCCGGTGGGAAGCGGCGGGGAACCTGCCGCCGATTTCGTCCAGGGGGTCAGCCGCCGCGTCTTCTTGCGGTTCCTCGGGGGAACCGTCGCCGCCGTTGCCGCGGGATGCGTGCCCGGATCGACGAGCACGACGCTCTCGACTTCGACCGCCGTCGCCGGGACTTCGAGCACGACCGTCGGGACGGCGCTCGCCGAGCCATCCGACGTCTGGGGGATTTGGCGTGAAGCGCTCGCGGCGGTGCGCACCAGCCCGGATCACCTCGGCGCCAGGGCGGCCAGGCTGGTCGCGGCGCGTGACCCGGAGGCCATCTTCCGTTTCGTCAGGGATGAGATCGTCACATTTCCTCCGCAGCGGGACGGCTTTGAGCACGCGGTCACCGAAATGCGGTGGGGAGTCGAGGCGACCCTGCGGTGCGGGGCCGGTACTCCGAGGGAGCAGGCCGAGCTTCTTGCGGCCCTGCTCACACAGGCCGGTATCAGCACCGAAGTCGTGCAAGGGCGTCTGGATGCGGCTGTGGACCGTCGGCTCCTCCTGCGGCCAAACGCGACCCGGCCGTTCGAGCCGGAGATCGACGAAGCCCGGCTCGAACGATGGTTGCGGGTGCTCGAGTCGGACGAGTCGCCGCCAAACGATATCGATCCGGGAGGCGCGGACAGCCGCCCCATCGCCGACCTCCTCATCGCAGAGCTGCCCGCCGGGACATCCGCTCCCGGCTTTGACTGGACCGTCGATTCGGTCCCGCTCGTCCGGGCCGAGGTCGGCGGGCAGGAGGTGCTGCTGAATCCGCTCGTGCCCGACGCGGCGTTCGGTGAGCCTCACGCAGATGATGTGGCGTCTTCAGGCCCGCCGTCTGCACCACCGAACATCGAGGTCGAGCTTCGAGTGTCGACCACGCTGCACCCGGAGACCATGACAACTGTTGCAGCGGGGTCCTGGCCGGTCGGGCGACTCGTCGGTCGACAGCTCGTCGCCCGGTTCGTCCCCGCCGGCGAACCAGCGTCGAGTTTCCATGTGCCCGCCATCCAGATCACGACGTTCACGCCGGCGCTGGCCGTCGAAGGTCCCGGTCTCTCGCCGGGCGATGTCATCGAGGATGCGGTGCTCGGCGACAGCGTGACGGTCAGCGGTGTCATCGTGCGCGAGTCGCAAGATGGTGGCGTGACCGTCGACGATGAACCGCTCGGGGTCTCACCCGATCCTGTGACGACGGACGTGGCGTCGCTCGACGTGGCGGTCGACAGCTCCGCGTTTCCGTTGATCAGGCTTCGAGTCAAACCGGCGAACGCCGAAGGCGAGCCGGTGGTCGGCCTCCCCGGGAATGCGTTCGTCGTCGAGGAGGATGACGTGGCGGTGTCGTTCTTTCTTCGGCAGGCGTCGCCACCTCCACCAAAGGTGCTGTTGCTGTTCGACGCGTCGAAGAGCGTCCCGGACGAGTTCCAGGGCGTCGGAGCCACCCCGTTTGGGCGCCTCGTCGCCGAGCGGGTACTCGCAGCGTTCCCCGACGCACGGTTCCGCGTCGCAGGTGTGACCTACGGGGTAGCGACCGCCTCTCCGCAATGGACCTCGGATCCGGCGGAGGTCGAAACAGAGACCGGCAGGGTAATCGGGGAAGGATCGGAACTCTGGTCCGCGATTGCGGGTGCGGGGTCCTTCGGGCCGAATGTGATCGTGTTGATCAGCGACGGGCAGGCCACCGATCCACCAGAGACCCTGCCAGGCTTCAAAGCGCAAGTGGCGGTCGGTCCCCCTGTCGTGGTGATCGGCGTCGGGGACGTGGACGCCGTCGGTGTTGCGGACATCGTTCAGACCACCGGAGGAGCGGCGTATCCGGTGGCCTCCAGCGACGCAGCGGCCGACGCCGTGGTCGCGTACCTTCAGGACCGCAATCAGAGTCCATCCCACATCCAGTATCAGGCGATGGAGGAGGGGCCTTCGACCCGAACCGTCCGGGTGCGCTCGTCGGGTGTCGAGACAACCGGCGAGTACGACGTTCCCGACGTGGCCGAGCGCGTCGCTCCGCCCGGCCTGGCCGGCATCTACCTCGTTGTGCGGGTGAGAGGACGTGAGGCCGTCCACACGGTGGCAGGCATCCCGGTCGACCAAGCGGAGGTCGGTGTCGCCCTCGCTCCGTCGGCGGCCAGTGACGTTCGGAGTGCTCTCTTCGGGGTCACACGACTGTCCGTGGAGGCGTCCGCGCCGACCATCGCAGCGTGGCTCGACGATCTTTTCACCTCCCGGCTCAGCTTGCAGCCGTTGGCACAAGCTCCTGACGGTGCGGAGGGGCTGATGGAGGCGTTCGACCACGGTGTCCATCGTTTCGCTTCTGAACTCCCCGCGTTGCATGCCCCCGCATTCGGCGACGGGGATGCGTTGACCTTCGAAACCGGGCCGCGACTCGTTGTGATCTCGGGACGTCCTCTGCTCGATGGCGGAACGATTCGAACGTCCGACGTGCTCCGGCAGACGGCCTCGGTGACGGCGGCAGACGATCCGGTCGAGGCGATGAGGGCGACCGTCAGAAACAGTGTGCGGCTCGCGGTGGCCGAAGCCGCCCTCTTCGACGACAGCACGATCGCCCGCCTCGATGGGAGAGAGCTCGCAGTGATCCCGGCGGGGATTCCCGCCCCGAGGGATGGTCCGTTCGCGGCCTACGCGAAGCTGCTCGACCGTTGGTCGTCGCACCATCGTCTGATGCCGGCGGACGACGGCCCGTTCGCGTTCTGGGCGATCGATACTGCCGGATCCGTGGTGGGCGTTCTCCCCGACGGAAGCGGCGGTGGCATCACGAGCGACCCCAACGCCGCATGCAAAACGATCAACCAAGGGGCCGCGTGGTGGGATCTCTTCGGCGCGGCAGCCGGTTTTCCCTTCGCCTACGGGGCGTTCTTTTCGCTCCAGAAGGCGATCATGAAACAGACACTTCGCGAGGCGGCGATCATCGCGTCAATCGGAGGTCCGGAGCCGGACACTTCGGAGTGCGGCAATGGTCCAAGCGATGTGTTGTGCGACTGGGGCAAGGACGCGTTGACCGAGATGTTCAAGCCGCTCACTCCCCTCAGCCTTCTCGACAAGTTCGCCGAGGCCGGTACGGGAGGTGGGGTGTTCAACTGCTGACCTGCCGGTCTGTCGGAAACGGAGCTGCCTCGATCTCCAGTTCGGCCATGCGGGCGGAGTACTGGAGGTAGAGACGGTGCGCTTCTCCATGGCGGCCGTTGGCGTCCATCGTTGCGATCAGACCGAGGTGGGCCGCCTCGTCGTACGGGTCCAGTTCCAGAATACGCAGGTGGTAGCGGCAGGCCGCGTCGAGATCACCATCTGCGCTCGCCAGGTCGGCGAGTGCTCTCGCGACCGACAGATAGGCGGCGCGCGCCTCCTCCCGCGTTCCGACGGCCCAGTCTTCGTACGGATCCTCCTGGAGGAAGTCACCTCGATAGTTGGATTCGGCTCTTTCGAGCATGTCGACCGCCTCGGCGTCACCACGTCGGTAGGCGCGCACTCCGGTGTAGGCGTCGGCGAGAAACGCGTCCACGTCGATGTCGAGGACGCCCAAGGCAAGAGCGACGCTGGTTCGGTTCGGTTTCAGGTAATGGTCGGGCGGATAGTTCTTGTCAGGATCGAAGATCGACCGAACCACCGTCAGCGCGACCGAAAGACGGTTGGCCGTACGGTCGGGAGACTCGCCCGGCCACAGGATCTCCGTGAGCTCTTCCCGATGGATGGTGTTTCCCCGTTTGGCAACGAGGATCTTGACGATGTCTCTCGCCTTCTTCGACTGCCATGCGGTGGCGTGCACGGGGACACCGTCGACGAGAACGGAGAACCCTCCCAGCGTTTCGATGCGCACCTTCGGTCTCATCTCCGAGAGTGCCCGATCGACGAGCTGATCTGCCTGCTCGGCAAGCTCACGGACCCCGAGTCGCCGCAGTCGGAGGGTGATGCTTCGAAGGTCTTCGACGGACGCGCCGAGGAGGCGTGCACGCGTGAGGTCGACACGCGCCACGCCGAGGGGATCGCCGATCTGTTGCCACACAGATCGCGCTTCGTCGAGCCTGGTCTCCGTTGACGAGGGGTGGATCTCGGCTTGGAGCTCGAGTGACTCCGCGAGCCCTGCCCGATCGCGACGCAACGTCGCCAGATGACGCGCCTCATCGGACGCGGCTGCCGCCCCGGTGACGTCGCCTGCAGCGAGCCGGGCCCAGCCTCTGGAGACGAGTGCGCCGACGAGACCAAGCGACGGGCCTATCGCGATCGCTCGATCGGCCAAGGAAGTCGCCGTATCGGGATCCTCCCTGGAGACGACACGGGAAAGGCCGGCGAGTGCCGGAACCAAGGCCTGCGAGTCGCGGACCGGCTCCCCAAGGACGATTGCCTGTTCGTACGCGGCCCGAGCCTGAGCACGGTCGCCGCGAACCCGGTACACGTCACCGAGAGCAACCAGCGCATACGCCGCCTGGCGGGACTGCAGACGTTGCCATTGTTCCCGGGCGCCCTCGAAGTCTGCCATCGCCTCGTCGAGGCTGCCGAGCCTGAACGTGGCTTGCCCGCGGTTGAGCAGGGCGAGCGCCCGGAAGACGACGATTCCTGTGAGCTCTGCCAGTCGCAGGGCCTCGCTCGTCTCTTCGATCGACTCTTGATAGCTGCCTTCCTCATAGTGGCGTGATCCCCGGTTGCTGTGGATGCGGATGCGTTGCAGGAGGTCCCCGGCGCGTTCCGCGTACTCGAGTGCGCGCAGGTAATGCGCCTCGTTTCCACTCCGGTCGCCGTCCAGAGCGGCGAGCATGGCCAGCACCGTGTGACAGTTCGCGAGAGCCCGGTCGTCTCGCGCCTTCCCGGCGAGGCGAAATGACTCCTCGGCCAGTTCCCGGCAGCGGGCACCGTCGGCGGTGACCCACACGGCGCTCGCCCACCAACCCAGAAGCATCGCCACGTCGGCAGCGTTACCGTCTCGACGTCCCCTGGCGTAAACGGCGAGAGCGCTGTCGAGTTCGCCTCGCATGTGATGCAGCAACCCCATCCTCCATGCGAGACCCGGGTCGATCGAAGCCCGGTCACCGGCGAGAGATTCGTACACCTCCAGGGCCCGGTCCCATTCTCCGAGAGACTGCAGTGCCTCACCCCGAAGTTGTTCGAGTTCCGGTCCGCGGTCGTCGAGCATTTCGATCGCCTGGAGAAGGAGCCGGACATCACCACCTGTCACCATCTGGGGGCCGTGCTTGGCGAGGATGCGGGCAACGGTGGGCAGGCTCTCTGCTCGCAACGCTCGTTCGAGGGCCGGCTTCCACTCTCGCTTCGAGCAGTGCCATTCGGCCGCGGCGAGCAGAAGCTCACTCCGTTGCCTCTTCGACAGCGGATACTGTGCGCGAAGATGCTCGGCAACGAGGGGTGTCAGTTCCATGGAACCGGCGCGTGTGTCGAAGTAGACCCCCTTTCTCCGGAGCTTTGCGAGACGAGTCCGAGGATGGGCAATCCCGAGACCTTCGCACAGTTCGACGGTCACCAATCCGATCGCGCCGATCGTTCGCAGGAGATCACGATCTTGCGCGGTCTCGGCTCCGAGCACCTCCTCGGCGAGATAGCTGAACAGCGCCCCGCCCGGCTTGCCCAGCTTTCCCAGCAGACGGGGTCGCTGCTTCGGTGGCGCCGCACTCACGGCTTCGGCGGCCAGTCTGACGGCTACGGGCCAGCCTCCGGATGCCCGGTGCACCAGTTCGGTCACATCCGATGATGCGCCTGGAACGATGCGGCGGACCAGGAGAGCGGTCTCTTCCGGTGTGAATGCCAGATCGGATGCGGTGATCTCGACGACTTCGCCTCTGCCGCGAAGGCGCGCGAGACGGAAAGGCGGTTCGGACCGTCCGGCAACGACCATCGGCATTGTGTCCGGGAGCTGGCGGACGAGCGCTTCGATGAGCTTTGCGCTCTCCGATCCGCTCAATTCGTCGACATCGTCGAGGATCAGTGTGATCGTCCGGTGCAGACGTCTGCGCAGTGCCTGTGCGAGCAGCGAGGCGAAGGCGGCACCTCCGACGCTCTCCTTCAGTGGTTCGGATGCGGAAATGGTGCGAGCAAGGGAAGGTGTGCGAAGTCGAAGACCGTCGAGTAATGACTTGGCGAGGGTGTGCACCGAGCGGTCGGCGGCCGTCACCGCGAGCACGACGGAAGGTGACCGTTCGGCCCAGGTGCGCAGGAGCGTGCTTTTGCCGAAGCCCGCCCCGGCGGTCACCACGGTCAAACGATGGTGTATCACCTCATGGTGCCGGTCCTCGAGGCGGAGGCGCTGAAGAGTGCCGACGTCCAGGGGAACTGTCATCGTGACCCCAATCGACGAGGCCGATTCTATCAGCCAAGGTTATCCAAGTCGATCAGGTCGTGGTCGGCGCTCTCCAGGAATGTGGCGAGCTCGTCCAGGGAACGGAAGATCCTCCTGGTGCCGGACCTGACATGTTCGACCTGTCCACGGAGATCTGGGTCCACTCCCGTTTCCGGAGTGTGAAAGATCCTGACGACGAAGGTCTCCATGGCGACGATGTATCAGGTTGGTCTGAGGGTGCGATGAGGGCCGCGTCTTCGGAACTGTGGGCAGGGTCATCCCTCGGGAGTGCCAAGCACTTTGACCTCGCGCCACGAGACCCATGAAGGGCTGCTCCTGGTTTCGACGCGGACAAAGCGAACGCCGGAGACCGGCTCGGCAGGGCGGAAGCGAAGCTCGTCACCATCCGCGGTCTTTCCCTCGATCTCTCCGAGCGACCGGAAGGCGTGGTCGGGCCCTGCAACGAGAATTCGGTGCCGGGTCTCTCCGGCTGGAAACTGGCTGGGGACGAGGAGGATCTCTTCGATCGTTGCCTCCTGCTCCAGGTCGACCTCGATCCACTGTGGAGGTCCGTCCCCGGACTGCCAGGCGGTGCTGCGCCAGCCATCGACGGCGGCTCCGGGCCGACCCTCCGGAAGCGAATGTGACGCACGAACCGGTTTCTCATGGGCGAGATCGCGCGGGAAGAACGGAAAGTCCACGAACCGGCAAGGATCGGGACGGTTCGCCGGGGCGAGGACGGTGCGGATTACGCCGGACCCTTCACTCCCGGTCCAGACTTCATGGTCGGCCGTGCCGGTCCAGTGCCAGAACATCCAGCCGATGAGTCCATATCTGCACGACTCGACCTGCCACTCCTCGATCCCGGCGGCCGCCTCCTCCGGTGAGCCGAACACGAACGTGAACCCGCCGAACTCGGCCATGATGCGTGGCAGCGCGGTCGTGTCGTTCACCCCGAAGTTCTCCATGAGATCTGCCAGTGGCAGGGATCCTGGATAGGCGTGAAGGTCGAGGAAGTCGATGCTGGAGCCGGCGAAAGCGGAGACGGTGGGGACGAGACGGTCGTCGCCGGGCCGCAATTCGTTGGGGGTGTTCGGCGGGAAGATCCCGACCGTGATGAGGGCGGTCGGATCGAGGCCGCGGATCGTCGCCGCCACGGTATCGACCCAGTAGCGAACGCCGTCGTCGACCATCGCCAGTCTCTGGGTGGGATTCGCGAGATCGTATTCGGCGCCGTTGGCGGTGGTGACCACCCCGGAGGTCAGGGACAGAGGTGGCTGATCCGAAGACAAGAACAGTTCGCCGCGCAGCTCATAGGCAAGCACCGCTTCGAGAGGGGCGTGACGCTCGATGAGGGCGCGCAAGACGTCGCTCCAATACCTGGACCACTCCGCCACCCCCACCGGCGAGAGGACGTGGCTGTTCAGATAGCCGTCGAACGGGTCGCAGCAGGTCGCCTCGACCCGGGGGATGTAGCCGGCCTTCGACGGCAGATCATTCGACGTGAGGATCACGAAGAGCCCGTGTTGTCGGACGTGACGGAGAAAGTCGGCCACGTTGTCGAGGTAAGGGTCGCGCAACCCTCCGCCGGGCGCTCCGATGCAGTCCTCGTCGCAGAGATCGAGCGAGGTTCGCACGACGGTGTACCCCAGGTCGACCATGGCTGCCAGCTCCTCATCCACGCGTGCCGGGTCGTAGTGGTCCGGAGAGAACAGGCGGTCCACGAAGTAGTCGTGCTCGGGACCGAGCAGATGGAAGTTGGGTCCGACGACGATAAACGGCGCACCCGTCTCGCGATCGAAGAACTCCGCCGTTGCGCCGGTTCCGCGGATCCCGATGCGGTGCGGTGCCGGTCCGGGCGGGGCCGTACTCGGCGGGGGTGGCTGTGTCGTGGAAGTCGATACCCTCGTCGAGGGTGTGACCGCCGTGGCGAGGGTGCCGGACGGGGGTTGTGTCGACTGCGTACAGCCTGCGACCACGAATGCGGTCGAGAGTATCAGCGCTCCCCATGCGATCGACTTCATGAGGACCATTATCGGACTCGGCCTGCGAGCCTGCTGAGCGCAGGACGTCCGGATATCGGAGCCGACGCTGCGTGTTCCATCTGCCACGCTAAGGCAACCCTCATCGTTGCGTGCAGACTGCCGACATGCGTGGGATCCAGGGGAGTGGTACGGCGTTCATGGCGGTCATCGTCGTGTTCTTGCTGGTCGCGGCCGCCTGCACCCCAGGGGGCGCGACATCGACTTCGACGTCGACGCAGACCCCGGGCACGTCTATGACGTCTGCAGGAGGGTCCGTTCCGTCTCCACCACCGCCTGCTCCCATGGCGGTCACGCTCAACTGGTCGGGCGGAGCCGGCTCGGTAGACGAGGGGTTCGACGTGTCGCTTTCGTCGGGGGTGATCTCTGAAGCACCGATCGTCCGTTTGGAGCTCTGGGATGAGTTCGGAGTCGTAGATGACGTCGACTTCACACCTCCGGCCACTGTCGCCGGACACGTCTGGTCGTGGACAGCAGACGGTGCGGGAAGTCATGTCTTCGTGGTGCGGGCGGTGGACACCGTAGGTCGAACTGGTGAGTCACCACCTGTCTGGGTGACGGTCGCTCCGCTGCCGGGACAGGCTCAGGGGACTGCGTCGGGAGATGGCGCGCCGGCCGGGGGCGAAGTCGCGTCGAGTGGCGGGAGCGCAACGGCGGTACCCGCCGTGGACTACGGACACGCCGCCGGGCTGACGGCAGCGTTGCCGGGACCGACGGATGCTCCCCAGGTAGATCTCTCTCCGGGAGGCTGCGTGGCGACGGTCACGGTGGCACCGGTGATTGCCGACGGGCTTGCCCTCTACGGGGCGGCCGAATCCGCCGCGGCGTTCGCTCTTCTGGACGTGTTCCCGGCGACCGGGGGGAGCGTGGCGGTGGAGATTCCCGGCGGTATGAGCGTGTTCCGAACCACGACCTTTGGGGGCGCGGATGCCAGTTTCTCGTCACTGGTCCCGGTCGAGGCGGATCCGTCGTGTACGACGGGCAAGTGGAGCGGCGAGGCCGCTCTGGTCGGTGGCCACCTCACGTCCGACGCTCCGGCCGATCGCGCCTACCTCTACCTGTCCGCCGGAACCGGCCCGTGGCAGCGATATCCGGCCGGCGGCTTCGTGCCCCGATCTGGCGACGGTTTCGACTTCTCCTCCCTTCTTCCGTCTGCCGGACCGGACGGCGCCCTGACATTCGAGGCGTGGGGGAGAGGCGACGCCGGGCTGGTGTTCCTCGGTGGCGGGACCCTGGGGGGTGCAGCACCGGCCGGCGCCCTCTCCCTGGTCGGCGCAGCGACGTTCGCCGGACCGCTGCACCCTTCGCTCGTTTGGGTAAAGCACTTCGGACATGCGCCGGGTGTAGACGTCGTCGGCGAGAACCAGGGCGGGGTCGAGGTGCTGGCCACGCACGGGAGAATCTGTAGGTTCAAGGAGCAGAGCTCGAGCGTGGAGACCAGCGATTGGTGCGTGTTTCTCCCACCCTCGTCCACCCCCGAGGTCGGTTCGATCAACGTTGACTCTTCCTCTGGTCTGATGTTCCGCTGGGATGCTGGAGCACCCCAGGCAACCCACGGCATCTGGCAGGTGAGCGCCTTCCCGCCTCCGAGCGGACCGATGCTCGACTTCATCGGACTTCTTGCGTTCGGCGAGGCTCCCAATACCGGCGGCGACTTCCCCATCGACCTTGCCACCGTTCTCTACGGCCTCGAAAACCCGGGCAAGTCACCTTCAACGCCCGCGGCCTCTCAGCCTTTGCAGTGGGGCGATCTCTCCTCTGCACTGGCCGCTTCCGCTTCAGCCTCCGCGTCCAGCGGGCCGGCGTCTGCAGAAGAGATGACGAGCGTAACCCCGGGGGGAGCCGCGACCGGTAAGTCGTCGGCACCATCTGCTGTCACGGTCGCGACGACCCATCCGGATGTTCTCTACGTCCGAGTGGTGGCGCTGGCCGGGACGCAGCCGCTGGCGGCATCAGACCCGGTGAAGTTCCTCATCGATTGGACTCCGACCGGGAAGCTGGCCATCCCAGAGGCGGGTTTCTCCATCATGGCAAACATCTCCCCGCCGACACCGCCCAACTACGACTACAAGCGATGCGTGCGGGTCATGGAGAATCCGTTCGGCTCGGCGAACCCGGTTGCGGACAGCCAAAAGGGCTATCCGGACCAAGTCATCTGGCAGCAGATGTACAACGTGTTCGCGCCGGCGCCCCCAGGAAAGACCATCTGCGCCAAGTACCACAAGCCAAAGAAACCCTCGTTCCTCGGGTCGATCTGGAAAGGGATCACGGCGGCCGTCGACTTCGTATCCAAGGTTTGGGATGGACTCGCCGACTTCGTGAACGACGTGAAGGCGGGCATCATCGACCTCGCCGCCAAGTTCACCGGTTGTGAGGCCGTCGCCGAAGCTGCGGGCATGAGTGTGGATGACGCCAAGACCACCTGCGTCGGAGGACTGACGCTCGCTGCCAACGCCGCGCTGGCTGCCTACGGGATTCCCCCGACGATGCCGAAATTCGATGCGGTCGTGTCTGCAGCCAAGGGTGAGCTTCGCGATGCGGTCAAGAAGGCAGTTCGGGAGCAGATGAAGAACGCCGGGTTGGACTGTGACGAGACCGGTGTGTTCTCCGCCGAGTGCGAGAAGCTCGTCGAAAAGGAAATGAACGATGCGCTCGATGCCATCGAGGAGAAGGTCGGTGAGCTCTCTGTCGAATCGGCAGGCTCTGGCGAGAACTGGTACCTCTACTTGAACCCGGCGATCAAGGTGATCCCCGAGCCTGCCTCGACGCTGCAAGGGCCGGTATTCGACGTGACGATCACCAAGACGAAGGGCGGGAAGAACCCCCCGACGTGCGCGGTCGGTGCCTCGGCGAGGGGGATCATCCACGACTACTCGTGGTGGGACTACGTGCAGGATACGAAACGGGTGGGAGAGACGGTGAGTGGGGATGCCTTCCTCCCGGTCAGCACGACATTCGATCCCGCCGGCATGAACGTGGGAGATTCTCGCAGTTTCAACGTCGCCCTCAACAGCATCGCCGAGTGGTACCCGCCGGGCAGCTCCAAGTCCTACTCCCAGAAAGTAGACGGCCACTGGGTTGTGTTCCTCACCGGGGAGGATCCGCACACGGGGGACTTCTTCGGACCGAATGCGCAGGTCACGACCCAGATCGACACCTGTGCGGGTTCGGTGGCGTTGACGTGGTCCTATGTCGGCCCCACTCAACCACAAGACCTCACTCCCCAACCCGCGAAGCCGGTGGCGCCATGAAGGTACTCGCCGTCGCCACAGCACTTGTGGGGCTCCTTACCGCGTCGGTTGCGGTCGCGCCGGACTCGGCACGAGTGTGGATCGACGATCCACTTCCAGGGAACGTCCTGGAGTTGGGACCTGTCGGCATCGTGGCGCACGCGTTCGATCCCGTCGGGGTTGCCGCGGTCGCGATCAGCGTCGACGGCCAGGTCATCGCCGAAGTCGCGCCTTCTGCCTACGGTGATCGGTTCGTCATCGTTCGAATGCAGTGGGACCCTCCTGGGCCCGGCACGTATCTTCTCCAGGCACAGGGCCGCTCCACCGACGGTGGTCTCGGCCCGGTGACGAGCGCGGTGATCGAGATCGAAGGGGCTGAACCGACGACGACCACGACGCAACCACATGCGACGACTACGACAACGGTGCCTCCGACCACGACGACCACCGCGCCCACGACGACCACCGCGCCCACGACGACCACCGCGCCCACGACGACCACCACGACGACGGTGCCTCCGACCACGACCACCACCGCAGCCACGACGACCACCACCGCGGCCTGTACGATCGGAACTCCCGTCCCCATGGCTCCGTCGGACGGATCGGCGACCGGGTCGACGGTGACGCTCGGATGGTTCTACACAGGATGCGAACCGGCGGGGTTCACGGTCCAGATCTCGCTGGTGAGAGACTTTGCAATCGTCGAATACCCCGGAACCGTCGCCGGCACGGAGCGATCCTGGACAACGACTGTCGCCTGCTTCGCGAACTACTTCTGGAGGGTTCGAGCCGAGGACGTGGATGCGGGAACCTGGTCTGACACGTGGACCTTCACCACCGATACTCCGACCTGCAGGTGACAGTCGGCATCGAAGCGTCGACTCTCCCGCCGATCCCGCCGAACCCAGGGCTCGTAGATACCCCACGGGTATCTACGAGCCCAGGGTTCAACTCTCGGCGTGCTCAAGCCCTGATTTCCTGGCGCATGAACCCCACGTAGGCGAAGGCGAAGCACACAACCGTCAGGGCGAGGAGACCGACGAGCTGCGGCCACACGAGCAGCAAGCTCTGGTCGAGCGTCAGCTGCGAGACCACGGCACGGTCGAGCTGCTGATAGGTGACGATGCCGACACTGCGCACCTGAGGGTCGAGCAGCGCGGTCGTGGCCTCGTCGTAGAGCGTCACCGGGGAGAGCCGGGAGACGGCGAGTTCCACCTGAGCGTTGCGCAGCACCTGGGTCGGTGTGGCATCGGCAGGGGCCGGGGCCAGAACGCCGGCGACGAGTCGGAACAGAAGCGTGGCAAACAGCGCCAGCACGAGCCAGACCGCGATCGAGACGAGCGATGATGTGGAAGCTCGCCGCAGCATGACCGATGCGAGTGTCGCGAGTGCCAGCCAGAATCCCACGTAGATGATGGCGACGATCAGCCAGACGATCACTCGAGTCACTTCGCCTGCGGAAGGGACGATGCCGAGGGTCACGATGCCGAGCCCTGCCACGATGACCGTGAGCGAGGTCAGCATGAGTCCGATGACGGCAAGTCCCGCCGCGAACTTTCCGTTGATCACGTCGTCGCGATGGATCGGCTGTGCCACGAGGCGCGGCAGCGTGCCCTGGCTGCGCTCGCCGTTGATGGCGTCGAACCCGAAGGCGATGCCGAGCAGCGGCGCCAGGAACGCGATGAAGGTGATGAACGAAAAGGGGATCGGATTCGCGTTGATCGTGAAGAGCCGCAGGAACAGGGCCGGCGTGCCCGCCGCCTTCTCGGCGACTCCGCGGATTGCGGACGCCGAGGCGTAGACCGATCCGATCGCAGCGATCGCCAGGAGCACCAACAGTACGGTGAACCGTGCGGACAGGAGATGGTCGGTGAACTCTTTGCGGGCAACGGTTCGCCATCCTGCCCGAGGGATGCTGCGTGTCGCGGTGCTCATGAGGTCTCCTCCTGGGAGAAGTAGCTGTGATAGATCTCGTCGAGGTCTTCGCCCATCGGTCGGAAGTGCGTGAGTGGCAGGCCTGCGGAGACGAGACCACTCGCGATCATCGGGGCCTGCCCTGGCTCCACGGCAACGCGCCAGTTGTGCGTACGCGCCATCGGGGAGATCGACTTCACCGCCTCGAGACTCGACAGCACTTGTTGCACCCGGTTCGCGTCGGCTGCAACGCCGATCTCGTACAGGGTTGCCGTGGATCCGAGCGAGGCGGCGAGCTCGCTGGTGGTTCCTTCGGCCGCCATCTTGCCGTCGACGAAGATCCCTACGCGGTCACAGATCGATTGCATCTGATAGAGGAGGTGGCTGGAGACGAGAACGGTCACCCCGTGGTCTTCGGCGAGGCTGCGGATGAGAGCCTGCATCTCCGCGACACCTTCCGGGTCGATGGCCATCGTGGGTTCGTCGAGGATCGCGATGCGGGGATCCTTGACGAGCGTGTCCGCGATGCCCAGGCGTTGGAGCATGCCGCGCGAGTAGGTGCCCACCGGCTCATCGGCTGCGTCGGTCATCCCTACCTGATCCAGCAGTTCGGCGATGCGCCCCGCCGACTCGTCATCCGGGATGCGGTTCAGTCTGGCCGTGTAGCGAAGGTTCTGGCGGCCGGTGAGCGATTCGTAGAAGCCGATGCTGTCCGGCATGTAGCCGACGAGCCGCTTGACCTCGAGGGGTTGTCGAACGGGATCGAGTCCGGCGACACGGACCGAACCGGCGCTTGGCTCGCTGAGTCCCAGGATCATGAGGATCGTCGTCGTCTTGCCGGCACCGTTTGGGCCAAGCAGGCCGAAGATCGTACCCTCCTCGATGTCGAGGTTCAGTTGGTCGACGACCGTATGATTGCCGTAGGTCTTCGTGAGGCCGGTGGTGAGGATGGCACTCGGCATGGGCTCACCTTCTCCCGAAACGACGGAAGACGATGCCGAGCCCGGCAAGGACGAGGATGATCAGCCCGACGCCGACCAGACCCCAGGCGGCCGATGTCTTGACCGTCGCTCGCAGCTCGATCGAGTCCTTGGCCTGTTTCGTCTGCGATGAAAGCGAAAGTCGGTAGTCGCCGGCCACGGCGTCGTGCGAGGGGGTGATCGTGAGGGTCACGGGCACCGAGTCTCCGGGAGCGATCTCGGGAACCGTTGCCGGAGCGAAAGCCGTCTTCCATCCTGACGGAGCGGTCGCGTGCAGCTGGATGTTCTCGAGAGGCGCCGAGCCCGTGTTGAAGACTTCGAGCTGGAGATCCGTCCCCTTCCCGGCGACGACGTTGGCGTTGAGTCGCTGGTCCTGGGTCGCGAGGAGGATGGCGTAGCTCCCGGTGATCTGAGCGGTTAGCTGCGCGGTGGCCGTGTAGTCGCCTCCGCTGGCGGTTACATCGATCTCGTACGAACCGGCCGAAGCGTCGCTGGGTGGCGTGGCCTCGACGAGGATCGTTGAGGACTCACCGGGTTTGATCGTGATTGTCGAAGCAAGGCTCTGGCCGGAGGGGCGGGCCTGGACCTGCCATCCATCGGGCGCGGTGGTTTGGAGACCGAACTGGACCTCTTGGGTCGTATCGTTGTTCAGGCGCAGGCGGTAGCTGAACTTCACACCAGACGGACCTCGTAGAGCAGGAAAATCGGATGTCATCGTGACACCGCCACCGACCTGTGCGGCTACCCGCAACGCGAGGTCGAGTTGTGCTCTGCCACTCGCTCCGGTCGCCAACACGCTCAGCGCGTAGAGGCCGTCCGTCGCCTCGGTCGGCACGGCGACACTGAGTCGCAGGGCCGGCGGATGGTTGACGTCGTAGGTGACGCCGTCGACCACGAAACCGCCCCCTTTGAGCGTGGCGGTCCAACCGTCGGGGACTCCGGTGAGATCGAAGGTGACGAGTTCACCTTGCGGTGCCGACAGGTTGAGATCGAAGGTGACGGTGTGACCGGGTTCGACGGCGACGGCCGTGTACGGCGTCGAGAGCGTGAGGGGGTTGGTGCCGGTCGCATCTTGTGCCGAGGCGGGCGCCGCCAGGGCGAAGAGCAGTCCGATGGTGATGAGCATGGTGAAAGCGCGACGCAATTGCATGTGGGCCTCTTGGGGGATCGGTGAGCCGGCAGGCTCGCGGGTCGGTCAGTCGAGTGAGTCGATCCGGGACCGTCAAGGGGCGTGCGTGAGATGAAGAGGTGTGTGCCGACGATGGTGCACCGGGCGGCGGGCGCCGGCTGGCATGAGAACGCGTGTCATCGCTTGGCGATGTCGTGGCGGTTTGTCGAAGTGAACGCTCGTCATCGATCCCTCCCTCACACGGATCCATCATCCTCGTACCGGCTAAGACGAAACTGAAGGAATGATGAGAATCACCTAAATCATCTCTGGTTTGAGTGAGACAACCTCGAGCCCCGTTTTTCCCGAACCCAGACACCCCATGGGTGTATTTGTCAAGCTGCGATGGTGTCGATGGTGGGTTGTCGGTGTGCCCAGGCGGTGTCTTCGTTGTAGAGGGTTCGGTGTTTGAGGGCTCCGTGGAGGATTCCGA
>BDSU01000046.1 GCA_002897675.1 bacterium BMS3Abin02
TCAGACAACACCCGCGTAATCGCCGCCGTCAACGTCGTCTTCCCATGATCAATATGACCCATCGTCCCCACATTCACATGCGGCTTCGTCCGCTCAAACTTCACCTTCGCCATCACAAAACCCTTTCCCGCTCGTAGCGGCGGGCAGACTCGAACTGCCGACCTCTCGATTATGAGTCGAGCGCTCTCACCAACTGAGCTACGCCGCCTCGACCTGCTTCTCTCGCCCGAGAGTACTTTCCACTCGGGCATGCCCACCCCATGCGGGCCTGCTCTACGAGCCGACCCGACCTCCGGGAGTGCGAGCCTCCTTCCGGACTCGAACCGGAGACCTCCGCCTTACCATGGCGGCGCTACTACCAACTGAGCTAAGGAGGCTAGGTTGTCACACCGCCGTGGCGGTGGGTGCCGGGAGAAGGATTTGAACCTCCGAAGGCATCGCCGGCAGATTTACAGTCTGCTCCCTTTGGCCGCTCGGGCATCCCGGCAGGCCCGAAGTCAGGTCGGGCGGACCGTAGATTAGCTGTCTCTCAGCGGTGCGAAAACCGGGACCGCCCCAAGTTGGAGTCAGATAGTACCGAGGCCCGCAGTGCTCCTTCGACCATCGGTCCTGCTGCGGACTCGTGCCGGCCCGAGGTTGTCGAAGGTGAGCTTTCGGGGCATGATGAGACCAACGAGGGGAGGTTCGATGCGAGATCTCGACGAACGTCTGGCGAGATGGAAGCAAGCCGAGCTGATCTCCGACGAACAGGCCGCTGCGATCATTCGATTCGAAGCCGGCGAGCAGCCACACCGATCGACGCTCATCGCCGAGGTCCTCGGCTACCTCGGCGGTGCCCTGGCGATCGTCGCCCTCTGGGTGTTCATCGCCCAGTTCTGGGGACGTTTGGAGATCTGGGCGCAGCTCACCCTGATCGGGGTGCTGACCGTCGGCTTCATCGGCGCCGGTGCCTGGTCACGTACAGGAGAGGGCGAGGCGGTCCGGCGCCTGTCGAGCTTCCTGTGGTTTCTCGGCATTGCCGGCATCGCCGGATGGTTCGGAGTCTTCTCCGATCAGATCATCGACGTCCACGACGACCTCCAGGCCCTGTGGATCACGGTACCGACCTTCATCGTCGCCGCCCTGTTGTGGAAGGCGCTGCCCAGACTCCTTCAGGTGGTCGCACTCATCGCAAGTGTTCACGCCGTGGTGCTGAGCGCCTTGGCACAATTCGACCCGTCTCCGACCGAGTGGTTCGGGCTGATCGTGTGGGGAATCGGCGTCGCCACCGTGCTGTTGACCTGGGGAGAAACCCTGCAGCCGACAGGCACCTCGTATGGCCTCGGCATCGTCGCGATCCTCATCGGACCGAGCATGGCTGCGGGCATGCTCGATACCGCTTGGCCGCTGTGGCTCGGTCTGATCAGCGCGGCAGTCCTGCTCGCCGTGAGCGTGCCCCTGAGAGAAGTGCTGCTCCTGATCGGCGGTGCCGGCGCCATCTTCGTGTTCCTCCCGCAGCTGATCTTCACCTACTTCGAGAAGTCCCTCGGCATACCGGTGGCGCTGTTCCTCTCCGGCGTAGTGCTCATCGGCGCCGCGCTCCTGATCGCAAAGCTCCGTGAGGAGGTGACCGGAGCGTGAAGCGTGGCACGCTCGCCGTCGTCCTGTCGGTCCTCGTGCTGGCGGCGGTGCTGGCCGTAGTCCTGGTGTTCGGCGTCGTTCCGTTCCCCGAGTATCCATCCCTCGCCGAGCAGCCGGACCCATCGATCCCCGGGACGGTGGCGTTCATCCGTGGCGACGACCCGCCCTGTCTCGAGGTCGTCCCGGCCGGCGGTGGGGTCTCCAGAGAGCTGCGGTGCGGCCGAGATATCGGCGGCAAGGGTCTTGCATGGACGTCCGACGGGCTGATCGTGACATTCGACTTCTCCGCCTACCCGCCCCAGTATGCGCTGATCGACCCGGCGTCGGCCCAGGTCGTCGAGCGGATCGATGCCGGACAGGGGGGACCGGAACCGCTCTTCGCCGAGTCCGGGACCTCTCGCCGGGCCGACGGAACGGTGCTCATCGCCGATCGTTCGGCGGATGGCGCAACGCTGATGATTCGAGAACCGAACAAGGAGCCACGGTTGCTACTCGAGGTGAACGGTCCTCGCAACTATCGTTTCAACACGGTGACGTGGTCCCCCGACGGCAACTGGGTGATGGTCATCGACTCGGAATCACATCTACTGATCGTGCACGCCTTGGGCGATCCGCAGCCGCGAATACTCGCCGACGGGCTTCAGCCGTGGATGAGCGCCGCCTGGTACATCCCCGGATTCGATGGATTCGAGGTCCCCGGCCGGTAGGACCAACCCCTTCCGTTCTTGCGTGGGTCAATTGGGCTCAGGCCAGTCAACTCACGCCGGAACGGGCTCGCTGCCAGACGAGGACACCGGGGATCAGCATCATGGCGGCCAGCACCCAGTCGAAGCGCGCCGGCGCCCCTCGCCATCGATAGTCGAGGAGCGCGACCACGACGAGCACCACACCAACGAAGATGAGCATGCGGGCCGAGCGACGAAGGATGCGTTGCCTCCCCTCCGGCGTGATCGGTGCCAGTCCACTGCTGTCGGCGACCCTCTCGAGCGATCGCGACACGCCACGGGACATGAACGCCACCATGCCGGTCGTGTACAGGACGCCGATCCCGACCCAGGCGGGCCGCACAAGGATCAAGACCACGATGCTCAGTGCACTGAGCACGACGGCGATCGGCATGGTTTTGCGAAGGTGTTCCATCGCCCACCCGGGTCCGTTGAGTGCCGCTCGCGTACTCACCATCCCACCCCACAGCCCGCCGAGCACCCCGACGGTGGCAACCACGTCGACGGCCACTTCGAGCGAGAGGGTGACCACCTATCGGTCCCCGTACGCCATCTCTTCGAGACGGCGAACCCGGTCCTCGATCGGCGGATGTGTCGAGAACAGCTTCCCGAACAGACCGCGATTCCGTCCCTTGAGCGCCTTGAGCGGATCGGCAATGAACAGCTGGCTGACCGCCGGGTTGACGTTCATCGGAACGCGGGACGTCCCCATCTCGAGCTTGCGTAGCGCGCTCGCGAGATTGAGTGGCTGCCCGGTGAGCGTCGCGCCGGATGCGTCGGCCTGGTATTCGCGGGCACGGGAAATGGCCAGACGAATGATCATCGCCGCGATCGGGGCGAGGATGAGGCTCACAAGGGCAACGATCCCGCCGAGCGGGTTGTCCCGGCTGCTGCGCCGCCCCCCACCGAACCAGAATGCCATGCGAGCGGAAATCGACAGGGCGGCGGCGAGCATCGCGGCGATGGAGCTGATGAGGATATCCCGGTTGCGGACGTGTGACAGCTCGTGCCCGATGACGCCTTCGAGTTCGTCACGGTTGAGGATCTGCATGATTCCGGAGGTGACGGCCACGGCGGCGTGGCTCGGGTTGCGCCCCGTGGCGAACGCGTTGGGCTGCGGTGAGTCGATCATGTAGATGCGGGGCATCGGCATGTCGGCCTGGGTCGTGAGGTTCCGCACGATCGAGTAGATCTGGGGAAGTTCCTGCTCGGTGACGGGCTTGGCCCTGGACATCTTGAGGGCAAGCTTGTCGCTGAAGAAGTAGGTGACAACGTTGATACCGACGGCGAAGATCAAGCCCACGTAGAAGCCGCCCGAGCCGCGGAACAGGGTCATCCCGAGATACCAGACCAACGCGGAAAGGAACCCGAGCAGGGCAACGGTCTTGAGGTTGTTCATGTGGAGAATGGTACTGCGGGCCGAGACTTTGCCCCAGCTCTCACCGTCGGTCACGGATCCGATGCGCCGACACCATTCCACGATACGTCCCCAATGAGCCGCGACGACCCTCACGGTCGCGTGTGGTCCCTCTCGGAACACATGCAGGATCGACGGCACCGGGCAGCGATCCCCCCAAGGAGACGGCCACCCCTGTCACGGCGGCCCGCGGAGACGGCGCGACAAGCCAGACCAAACCCCCAGACCTTCCCCTTTTCACTTCCGGGCGATCAATACGCGGAAGTCACCCAGACCACGACGATGTAGGAGCGTCTCGGCGTTCGTCCTGGTGGACCGGACTTTCAAGCGTTCCATCGGGTCGCCATCGCGGGCGAGCGCCAGTTCCTGCTCGCGCAATTCACGGATCCGATCGACCAGACCGAGTGACTGTAGGAACTCGTCCTGTCGGTGCAGCTCGACCGACGCCCCGCCCGATTCGGCAGCGATGACGAGCGGGCTGAAGTTCACATCGACCGTGATATCGGTCTCGCCGGGCTCCGCCAGCGCATGTGGGCCGAGATGGTGCGCCCGGTACGTGCGCAGCGTACCTTCGGTGCGGCGGTGCTCCAGGTTCTCGGCGGTCTCGCCATAGTCGATCACGATCACTGCCCCGCAGACGAGCATGTCGAGAGCACGACGGATCCATTCGGATGCGGCAAGCTGCACCTCGACACGCCCACCTTCCGGACAGGGCCGACCGAACTGATCTGCCCATCCGGCCACCTTCGGCCGGACCGGGTGTGCAACCAGCACCAGGCGGCCGTCCTCGATGCCGACCCAACGTTCCTCCCAACCCTCCCTCTTGCGGACGGCAATGGAGACCGGCAGGTTGTCGAGCAGTTCGTTGCCGATGATGACACCCGAGAACGGCGCCGCGACGTCGTCGAACACCGGGACGACCCGCTCGGAGGGAAGTACCTCGGCGAGAGCCGCCCGAGCCGCCGGGGAAGCTTCCACCGCCCACGCGTCGACGGGGTGCTCGAGCGCGGCCAGGAGGGGCCTCAGGAGGGTGCCGGAGCCTGCGCCCACCTCGACGAGGGTAGCTCCACCCCCATCGACCCCGGCTCCAAACCCACCCCCATCGACCCCGGCTCGTTCCTCGCCGAGGCCACTTCCCCCTGAGGGGGAAGGAAAGAGTCGCTCGGCGCCACCCCCCGAGGGGGAAGGAAAGAGTCGCTCGGCGCCACCCCCCGAGGGGGAAGGAAAGAGTCGCTCGATGTCACCCCCCGAGGGGGAAGGAAAGGGTCGCTCGATGTCACCCCCCGAGGGGGAAGGAAAGGGTCGCTCGGCGCCACCCCCCGAGAGGGAAGCAAAGAGCCCGTCGACGAACTTGGCCAGTGTTTCGCCGAACAGAGAGCTCACCTCCGGGCTCGTCAAGAAGTCGCCTTCCTTCACCGAACGCAGCTTCCCAGACGCGAAGAAGCCGCCCTCAGGGTCGTAGAGGGCGATCTGCTGGAACTCCTCGAACGGTATCGGGCCTTCCTGACGGATCTGTTCGATCAGGCGGTCCTTCAAGGACATGCTCACGTCAGGTCGGCGATGGTGCCGCGGTCATGCCACATGTGCCGGGGGCGACGGTCCGAAAGGTGCCCGTTGTGTTCCATCGCGGCAAGCATCGGCGTGCTCTCCGTGTCGACATCGGGCAGAAGGCGGTGAAGCCGCCGACCGAGACGGCAGTGCGCAAGTTCACACGATCGCCCTCTCGAAGGTCTCCCTGCCGTTCGGATCAGCCACGGCTGTCGATGGGCCCCCTCCCGACACCGTCGTACTCCCCCCAATACTCGCTTCCTCTGAGGGGAGTGGCCGGTCACTTGCTCGGGAAACAGAGATCACGGGGTGATCTCGCCGGTCGACTTCAGAAACACCGCGCCGAGAGGAGGCACGGTGACGTTCACAGAGAACGGCCTGCCGTGAGACGGAGAGTCATGGGCTTCGATTCCCCCGAAGTTGCCCATGCCCGAGCCGCCGTAGACGGTGGCGTCGCTGTTGAGGATCTCGGTCCACACACCATCTCGCGACACTCCCAGCCGGTAGTTGTAGCGTGGCACCGGCGTGTAGTTCATCACCACGAGCACCATGTCGTCGGGACCTTTGCGAAGATAGGCCAGGACACTCGATCCCGGATCGTTCGCCTCGACCCACTCGAACCCCGCCGGATCGCAGTCCATCTCGTGCAACGCCGTTTCCTCCCGGTACAGACGCGCCAGGTCGGCCACCAGACTGCGCACCCCGCGGTGAGGCTCCCACTCGAGCAGGCTCCAATCCACGCTCCCGTCGTGATCCCACTCGGACCACTGGGCGATCTCCCCGCCCATGAACAGCAGTTTCTTGCCGGGCTGCCCGAACATCGAGGAGAACAGCAGGCGCAGGTTTGCGAATTTGCGCCAGTCGTCGCCCGGCATCTTGCCGATCAACGATCCCTTCCCGTGCACGACCTCGTCGTGGGACAGGGGCAGGACATAGCTCTCGCTGAAGGCGTACAAGCCCCGAAAGGTCAACTCGTTGTGATGGAACCGACGGTAGATGGGATCCAGTGAGAAGTACGTGAGCGTGTCATGCATCCAGCCCATGTCCCACTTGAAGCCGAACCCGAGGCCGCCGAGATATGTGGGCCGCGACACCATCGGCCAGGCTGTCGACTCCTCGGCGTAGGTCTGGACGTCCGGGTACGCCCCGTACACCTCCTCGTTGAAGCGGCGTAGGAACGAGATCGCCTCGAGGTCCTCATTGCCGCCGTATTCGTTCGGGATCCATTCGCCGTCCTTGCGCGAATAGTCCAGATACAGCATGGACGCGACCGCATCGACCCTGATGCCGTCCACGTGATACCGGTCGAGCCAGAACAGTGCAGACGACAACAGGAACGAGCGGACTTCGTTGCGCCCGTAGTTGAACACGTAGCTACCCCAGTCGGGATGGAAGCCCTGGCGGGGGTCGGCATGCTCGTACAAATGGGTGCCGTCGAACAGGCCAAGCCCGTGCTCGTCGGTGGCGAAGTGGGACGGAACCCAGTCGAGGATCACCCCGATGCCTGCCTGGTGGAGCGCATCGACGAGGAACATGAAGTCTTGCGGCGTCCCGAAGCGCGACGTCGGCGAGAAGTAGCCCGTCGTCTGATAGCCCCACGAGCCGCCAAACGGATGCTCCATCACCGGGAGGAACTCGACATGGGTGAACCCGAGTTCCTGTACGTACTCGACCAGCTCTGATGCCATCTCCCGGTACCCGAGCGTGTGGCCATTCTCGCCTCTGCGCCACGACCCGAGGTGGACTTCGTAGATCGCGATCGGTGCGTCGTTGCGATTCTTCTCGGCCCGTGAGGCCATCCAGTCGCCATCGGCCCAGTCGTAGGAAAGGTCCCACACGACCGATGCCGATCGAGGCGGTACTTCCGCGTAGATTGCGTACGGGTCGGCCTTGTAGACCTCGTTGCCCGACTCTCGATTCCGAACGAGATACTTGTAGGTCTCGCCCTTCTCGACGCCCGGCACGAACCCAGCCCAGATGCCAGAGTCGCCTTGGGGTTCCAGCGGGTTGGCCGTTTCGTCGTAGTCGTTGAAGTCACCGGCCACCGACACGTGGCCGGCGTCGGGAGCCCACACGGCAAAACGGCAACCGCCATCGACCAGATGCGCCCCCATCTTCTCGTAGAGGCGAGTGTGGGATCCTTCGTTGAAGAGGTAGAGATCCTCGGCGGTCAGGTCTCCAGGTTCGGCACTCATGTCGCCAGCCTAGGCTCCCCCTTCTCGTGACGTCTCGCGGGAACAGTCCCTGTCAAACGTCACGAGAACGGCACAGGATTAGAAGCCGCCGGCCAGGACCTTCGTCGCGTCCGAGAAGAACGTCACGATGCCCGGAACCGCGCCGGCGATCAGCACCACCGCGGCGGTGATCCCGAGCGCCAGGCTCAGCGCCATCGGCGTCGGGCGCTCCCTGATCTCGATCTCGGGAGCCGTCGCCGGAACCGGATCCATCCACATCGCCTTCACGACCCGCGCGTAGTAGTAGACGGCCACGACCGAGTTGAGCGCCGCGATCACCGCAAGGGCGACCGCCCAGCCGCTCCCGGCAGTCAACACGACCCGGAACATCACGAACTTCGCGAACCACCCGGCGAGCGGCGGGATTCCCGCCAGGCCGAAGAAGAACACGGCGCCGAGAAAGGCGAGCCCGGGAGCGTAGGTGGCCATCCCGGCCCACCCGGCGATATCCCCCGATCCGGCTTTGCGGGAACCGGCGATCACGAGGGCAAATGCGCCCAGGTTCATGAACGCGTAAATCACCAGATAGGTGACGGTGGCGGCCACGGCGTTTCCGAGACCGTCGGGTCCTACGTAGGGCGCGACTACGAACGGGACCAGCATGAACCCTGCGTGGGAGATCGACGAGTACGCGAGCAGCCGGACGATGTTGTCCTGTTTGAGTGCCGACAGGTTGGCGAGCGTCATCGACAGTGCCGCCAGCACCCACACCATCGGCGCCCATACTGCCGAGGCCGGGCCGAACGCCCGGTACGCGATCGCCATCAGCGCGACGAATCCGGCCGTCTTCGAACTCACCGACAGGTACGCGGCGATCGGGACGGGAGCACCCTCGTACGTGTCCGGTGCCCAGAAGTGGAACGGCACGGCCGACACCTTGAACCCGATCCCGGCGAGGATGAACAGCACCGCCATGATGAAGGCCGGCTCGTGTACGAGACCACCGGCCACGGCGGCGATCCGATCGTACGTGAGCGCCCCGGTGAGACCGTACACGAACGAGGACCCGTAGAGCAGCAGCGCAGACGCGAGGACCCCGAGCAGGTAGTACTTGAGGGCGGCCTCATTCGACTTCAGATCGCCCTTGCGGAACCCGGACAGCACGTACATGGGAGTCGCCACGAGTTCGATCCCGATGAACAGCGTGATCAGGTCCCGGCCCGACGCAAGCACCAACGAACCGAGGATCGACAGCAACAGCAGGAAGTAGTACTCACCTTGGTAGTAGCGCGCCGACTCGACGTACGAGAACGACATCAGCAACACGACATAGCCCGCCATGAGGAACACACCCTTCATGACGAGTGCGAATGGGTCGACGACGTAGCTGCCGTCGAACAAGATCCTGACCCCGACAGGGGACAGCGCCATCACCACCAGCGGCACCGCCGCGAACGTCGTTCCGATCACCGCGATGATGGCGGCCCAGAACTTGCGTTCTCTCGGCAGCCACAGGTCGGCGAGCAGCACCACCACGGCGGTGGCCGCAATGGCAATCTCGGGCGACAGTGCCAGGTAGTCGATCACCCGTCAGCCCCCAAACGCCTTGGCCACCAGCGCCACGACGGCGCCGTTGGTCGCCCCGAACACCAACCGCGGAAACACTCCGACGGCCACGATGAGCACCATGAGTGGCACCCACGCACTCAGCTCGTACGGATCGACGTCGACCAGAGTGTGGCCTTCCCATTCGACGCTCGGCTCACCGAGATTCACGCGTTGCAGCATCCACAGCATGTACCCGGCCGTCAGCACCGTGCCGATCGCACCCAACACCATCGCCGTACGGAACACGCCCAGGCTCAGACCGGCCGCGGGGTTGTATGAACCGACCAACGACAGGAACTCGCCCCAGAACCCTGCGAGGCCGGGCAGACCCAGCGAGGCGATCGCGGCGAAGCCGAGGATGGCGCCCATCTTCGGCAAGAGCTTCTGGTTGCCACCCAGTCGAGCCATGTCTCGTGTGTGGTAGCGGTGTGCCATCGACCCGGCCACGAAGAACAGCAGACCCGTTATCAGCCCGTGCGCGACCATCCCGATCACCGCCGCGTTGATGCCCACCACCGTAAGGGTCGAGATGCCCAGCATGACGAATCCCATGTGACCGACCGACGAGAACGCGATCAGCCGCTTCATGTCGGACTGGGCCAGACAGGCGAGCGCACCGTAGATGATCCCGATCACGGCCAGGATCGCGATGGCAGGTGCCCAACGCCGCGCCTCCTGGGGAAGAATCGGAAGGCTGATCCGAATGAACCCGTACGCGCCGAGTTTCAGCAAGATCCCAGCCAATAGCACGGAGCCGACCGTCGGTGCGGCCGTATGGGCATCCGGAAGCCAGGTGTGCAGTGGCCACATCGGCACCTTCACCGCGAACCCGAGGAACAGAGCCCCGAAGACGAGGAACGCGAACGTGCCGGTGAACGCACCGGTGGTGCCGAGGTCGATCAATCTCGGTATATCGAATGTGGGCCCTCCGAGGAAGTTGCCGGAGCGGTAGTAGAGCGCCAGGAAGCCCAGCAGCATGAACGCAGAGCCGAACAGGGTGAACACAAAGAACTTGATCGCAGCGTAGAGACGCGTCTCGGCCTCGATCCTGAACCCCGGGACCTTCATCTTCGTCTTGTCCCCCCAGATCCCGATCATGAAGTACATGGGGAGGAGCACCAGCTCGAAGAACACGAAGAACAGCACCAGGTCGAGGGCCACGAACGTTCCGCTCATCGCCGTGCCCAGGATCAGGATGAGAGCCATGAACGCCTTCGGATTGTGCGGCTCCGGCCAATGGTTGAACGTGTAGATCACCGCCAGCATCGTGAGCACGACCGACAGGACAAGCATCGGCAGCGAGATCCCGTCGACGCCGATGTGGTAGCGGGCGTTGATCGAGACGATCCATGGAAGATTGGTGCCGAACTGGAATGTGGAAGATCCTGTGCCGTAGTTGAAGCGGGCGATCATCACGGCGGCGAGCACGACGGGCAGTGCGGTGAACGTCAACCCGAGCCCCTTGACAGCGGCCAGGTTCTTCTTCGAGGTGAGCATCACCGCCAGTGCCCCTGCCAGCGGCAAGAACACGATCAGGCTCAAGCCCCATCCGTTGTCGAACCATGCCATCTGTCCGTCCTCCTAGGTGAATATCACGATTGCGATTACCAGTAGCGCCACACCGACGAGCGTCATGGCGGCGTACTGCTGCACCTTCCCGGTCTGCAACCGTCGTACCTGCCCGCCCGCCGAGCCGGTGACGATCGCTGCGGTATTCACCGCCAGGTCGATGCCCTTCTGGTCGAGGTCCCTGTACACGAAACGGGCGACCAGACGGGCGAGAACACCCGCGCCGTTGACGATCCCGTCGATGATGTACGAGTTGCTCCAGTCCACTGCCCTGGCGATCGGGCCCTTGATCGGGTTGATCAGCATCGCCAGGTACAAATCGTCGAGGTAGTACTTGTGCTCCAGGAACGGCCACAGCACCGGGATTCGCACCCGATCTCGTGCGACCTGTGTGTCCGCATCCCGGTAGTAGAAGAAGTAGGCGATGATCAGACCCGCCAGCGCGAAGCCCAGCCCGGTGAGCATCACAGGCACGTCGAACCCCTCCGGTGCGAACGAAGGGAAGGCGATGGCCCGCACGGTCACCCACTCGTGGAACCCCTCGTAGATGCCGGGGATGTTCACCCATCCTGCGACGAGCGCCGCAACTCCCAGGATCGCCATGGGAACGGCCATGACCGCGGGGGATTCGTGTACGTGCGCGTGCCCTTTGTACGTGCCGAAGAACGTGAGAAACATGGCACGGCCCATGTAGAAGGCCGTGATGAATGCCCCCAGGATCCCCACCCACATGGCCAGCCGATACCCGCTCTGACCGAGCGTCGCCAAGATCTCGTCCTTGGAGAAGAACCCGGCGAACGGGATGATGGCCACGAGGGCGAGCGTGGCCGAAGTGAACGACCAGAAGGTCACCGGCATCTTCTTGCGCAGGCCCCCCATGTCGCTCATGTTGTTGGAGTGCACCGCGTGGATTACCGATCCTGCGGTGAGGAACAACAGGCCCTTGAAGAAGGCGTGGGTCCACAAGTGGAACAGCCCGGCCGTGTACCCGCCGGCGCCGAGCGCTGCAACCATGTAGCCGAGTTGACTCACCGTCGAATAGGCGAGGACGCGCTTCAGGTCGTCCTGAACGATCGCCAACAGCCCTGCGATGAACAAGGTGACCGTGCCGATCACGACGATCAGCACCCTCATGTCGGCAGCCATGCCGGCATACAGCGGATACATGCGGGCGATGAGGTACACGCCGGCCGTCACCATGGTCGCCGCATGCATCAGTGACGACACCGGCGTCGGACCGGCCATCGCGTCCGGCAGCCAGACGTGGAACGGAAACTGGGCGCTTTTGCCCATGGCCCCGATGAACAGCAGGACGCCACCGAGCACCGCGACCGGCTGCAGAACCGCAGCGTTCGCCGCGGCCGCGTCGAGGATGTTCGAATAGCGGAACGAACCGACGGCAGTACCGAGAATGATCGCCCCGATGATCAGGCCGATATCGGCGATCTTGTTCGTGTAGAAGGCCTTCATGCCGGCCGAGGAGTTCTCTTTCTGCTCCCAGTAGTGGCCGATCAGCAGATATGAGGCGAGCCCGACGCCCTCCCACCCGACGATCAACTGGATCAGGTTCGGGGCCGACACGAGCACGAGCATCGACCCGGCAAAGAACGTGAACGCCGCGAAGAACCATGTCACACGCACGTCGCCCTTCATGTACCCGAGGGCGTATGTGAAGACCAGGAACGAGAGGGTCCCGACAACGAAGTACATCATCGTAGAGAGTCCGTCGACGACCCATCCCCACTCGATTGTGACACTGCCGATCTGTGCGACCTGGATGCTGTGCTCGTACACGACCCCCTGGGTGATGTTGAGGATCAACAGCACCGTGGCGTACACGAACACGAAACCCATCGCACCGACGGCGATCTCGCCGCCTTCACGAGGCATCCGCTTGCCGAAGGAGATGATCGCCAACATGGCGAGGAACGGAACGACGACGATCAGCCATGCCCACTGCGCGAGCCACCCGCCCGTGGTTGCCTGGACGATCCCTTCAGAGGCGAGGATCTGCGGTATCACGACGCTACCACCTCATCAGATCGAGTTCGTCGACGTTCACAGAACGCCGATTCCGGAAGATGAGCAGCACGATGGCGAGACCGATACCGACCTCGGCGGCGGCCACGGTGATCACGAAGATGGCGAAGACCTGGCCTCCGGCGAACGCTGTGCGCAACGCGGCTTCGAAGGCGATGAGGTTGAGATTCACTGCGTTGAGCATCAACTCGATCGCCAGCAGGACCATGACGGCGTTGCGACGGATCAACAAACCGTACACACCGAGCGAGAACATCAGCGCGCCCAGGATGAGATACTGGACGAGGGTCATGGGCGTCCCCCTCTGGGGAGGCCGCGGCACTCGGTACTCGACACCTGATGCTCCGCCGACATCGGCCGTCTCACGCCGTCCCCCCTTCGTCGTCTTCCTCGTCCGCAGGTGACTCGTCGGCCCGGGCGAGCGTGATCCCGCCGATGAGGGCTGCCAACAGGACGAACGAGACGACCTCGAACGGGAGAACGAAGCGGCTCATCAACTGGTTGCCGATGAGCTCCGTTGCGGTCCCGGTGCCGACCTTGCTCACCGTCTCGCCCCCGAACGCCGAGATGGACGAAAACACCATCACCGCGAACGTCAGCACGGCCGCCGTGGCGGCGAAACCCTTGCGGGGGTTGTCGACTTCGACCTTGGGGCCGGTCGGAGCCCTCGTGATCATGATGCCGAAGAGGAAGAGCACGATCACGGCGCCGATGTAGACGAGGACGAGCACCCAGGCAACGAACTGTGCGCCGAGCACGAGGAACAGCCCTGCCGTTCCGGCGAGCGCGGCGACGAGGAACAGCGCCGCGTGCACGACATTCGTCGCCGTCACGACGCGCAGGGCAGAGACGGCGATGAACACCGCCAACACGAGAAACCACCAGTTGGAAGCCTCCGCGAACCAGCCACCCATCACTTCTCCTCCAACGCCGGCGGCTCCGGCACCGTTGCGAGCCACTCGCCCAACTTCGCCTTGTCGTGCAGCAGCGGCTGCATCTCGTACTCGCCATACTCGTACTCGGGGCTCCAGAACAAGGCATCGAAGGGACACACCTCCACACAGATGCCGCAGTACATGCAGAGTGCGTAGTCGATGTCGAATCGGTCGAGAACCGCGCGGCTGCGCGGCCGGCCACCCGGTTTTCTCGGCGGCTTCTCCTCTTTGTGTCCTTCGATGTAGATGCACCAGTCCGGACAATTGCGAGCGCACAGCATGCAGACCGTGCACGCGTCCTCGTCGAGTGCGATGACGCCGCGGGCTCTCGTCACCGGAACTTCCTTCTCGTCCGGGTACATGACCGTGACGGGTTTGGTGAACATCGTGCTGAAGGTCACCCAAAGGCCTTTGAGCAGCCCCTTGCCGGTGTAGAGCACCATCAGAACACGACCTTGAAGACCGCTGTGACGGCGATGTTGGCGAGTGCCAGCGGAACGAGCCACTTCCATGCGATCGCCTGCAGCTGGTCCTCCCGAAAGCGCGGGAATGTCCAGCGGAGCCAGATGACCAGGAATGAGAGTGCCAACGTCTTGACGATCACGATGAGCGCACCTGCCAACGGGCCCGTCACCCCCCAGAAGCCCCAGCCACCGAGGAAGAGAGTCACGGCGATCGCCGAGTAGGCGAAGATGCCGGCGTATTCGGCGAGGAAGAAGAAGAGGAACCGGAACCCCGAATACTCGGTGAGGTATCCGGTCACCAACTCGGATTCGGCGATCGGCATGTCGAATGGGGTACGGTTCATCTCGGCGAGGGCGGCCACAAAGAACAGGAAGAAGCCCACGAACTGGGTAAACGCGAATGGCCATCCCTGAGCGATCTGGGCTTCGACGATGCCCTGCATCGACATGGTGCCCGCCTGGATGACGACGCCCACGACGGCGAGCACCATCGGCAGTTCATATGCGATGAGCTGGCCGCCGGCTCGCAGCCCGCCGATCAGCGAATACTTGTTGCCGGACGACCACCCGGCCATGAGCACTCCCAGCGTGCCGATCGCGCATACCGCCAGGGCGTAGAAGATACCCAGGTCGAGGTCCCGACCGATGGCGTGAACACTAGAACCGAAGGGGATGATCAGGAACACGGCGACGGTCGAGACCATCACGAGGACGGGTGCGAGTGTGAACACCGGACGGTCCGCGTTGTCGGGAATGATGTCCTCCTTCTGGAGGAACTTCACACCGTCGGCGATGAGTTGTGCCCACCCCCATCGGCCCCCTGCGTAGTACGGGCCGACCCTTGACTGCATGTGCGCGGACAGTTTCAGCTCGGCGTATCCGACGATCAGCGCCGTCGTCGGCACGATCGCAAAGATCACCACCATCTTGATGACGAGTTCGAGACCGAAGCTCACCGGCCCACCTCCGGTGCGCCGGAGTCAACAGCCATCGGTCGACAGTCGCCCGGCACGGTGCAGGGAACTGAAGACCGAAAACCGATGACTGAGAACCGGCTCATCGATCCACGTCTCCCAGCACGAAGTCGAAGCTGCCGAAGATGGCGATGAGGTCCGGGACCAGTACCCCTTCGAGCAGTTCCGGAAGCACGGAGATGTTCGAGAACGAGGCGGTGCGCACCTTGAGCCGGTACGGCCCCGTGCCACCCTCGGAGACCAGGTAGTAGCCCATCTCGCCCTTCGGGTTCTCGGCGCGCATGTAGATCTCGCCTTTCGGAAGCTTGATCACCTTCGGCACCTTGGCGATGATCGGACCCTCCGGGATCCCTTCGATTGCCTCGAGGATGAGCTTGGCCGACACTCGGATCTCGTGGAGCCGCATGATGTAGCGGTCATAGCAGTCCCCCGCTTCGCCGGTCGGCACCCAGAAATCGAAGTCGTCGTAGGGCAGGTAGTCCTCTGTTCTGCGAAGGTCGAACTCCACGCCGGATGCACGCAGGTTCGGGCCGGAAACCCCGTAGGCGACGGCGAGTTCGACACTCATCACGCCGATGCCTTTCGTCCTGCCGAACAGGATCTCGTTGCCGACGATCAGGTCGTACAGCTCGTCGCAGACGGCAAGCACTTTCGCCATCGCCTCCCGAGTTTCCGCGTAGAAGCCCTTCGGGAGATCCTGCACGATCTTCTTGGTCGCGACACCCGCACCGGCCACCGGCTTGACACCGCCGATCCGGTTGAAGTTCGGATGGAAGCGCCCGCCGGTCACCGACTCGATGAGGTCGAGGACTCGCTCGCGTTCACGGAACGCGAAGAAGAACGGGGAAGCGGCGCCCAACTCCAGCGGGTAGGACGCCATGAACAGGAAATGCGATCCGATGCGCGCCATCTCGGTGAGGATGAGCCTGATGTACTGCGCTCGCGGTGGTGGCTCGACTTCCATCAAGCGCTCCGCTGCGACCACGAACGGGATCTCATTGGCGTACCCGGACACCCAATCGATCCGGTTCAACAAGGCGATGACCTGCGGATACGTCCGTACCTCCACGAGTTTCTCGTACCCTCGGTGCATGTAGCCGAGCACCGGCAGCACATCGACGATGCGCTCTCCGTCGATCCGGGCCTTGAGGCGCAGCACGCCGTGTGTCGAAGGGTGTTGCGGGCCGATGTTCAGCGTCATTCCGGGAGTCTCGAGTTCGAGCGACACCGCCGCGTCGGCCACGTGCATCATGGCGCGAGGGTCGACGGTCACGATGTCGCCTCCGGCATCGGCTCGACGTCGACGGATCCGGGCCACGGCCGCAGTTCACGGCTCAACAGCGGGAAAGACTTGCACATCGGGTTGCCCTCGAACCCTTCCGGAAGGTAGATCTTGCTCAGGTTCGGGTGACCGATGAACTCGATGCCGAACATCTCGAACGCTTCACGCTCGTGCCAATTGGCGCCTCTGTACACGGACACGAGACTGTCGATGCAAGGGTCGTTCTTGCCGATGTCGGTCGTGAACGTGATCCGGTGGCCTTCGGTGATGTCGGCGACGGTTGCCAGGATCTCGAAGCGCTCCACGACGTGATCGGCGGGCGCATCCCCGACCTGCACCTCGTTGGACCAGTCGATCGCCGACAACCACGAGAAGAAGACGAGTCCGAGATCGTTCTGTGCCTTTCGGAGCGTTTCGACCCAGCGGTCCGGCTTGACGTGTGCCTTGACCGTGCGGTGGCGCACGACCACCGGATCGGCGCAACCGAGGACGTCGTACACGTGCTCCGCGTAGGCGAAGAGGACTTCGTGGGGAGTCTGAGCTTCAGACGGGCCGCTGCTCATGCTCTCTCCACTTCTCCCGCATGTCTTCTCCCTGGATCTTCTGCTGCAGCAGGACAATGCCTTCGAGCAACGCCTCGGGACGGGGAGGGCACCCGGGGACATACACGTCGACCGGGATGATCTGGTCGACACCCTTGGTGACCGAATAGGAGTCCCAGTAGGGGCCACCGCTGTTCGAGCAGGATCCCATGGAGATGACGTACTTGGGGTCGGGCATCTGCTCGTAGAGGCGGCGGACGGAGGGGGCCATCTTGTCGGTGAGCGTTCCCGCAACGATCATCAGGTCGGCCTGCCGTGGGGAAGCGGGGAACGGGATCACGCCGAACCGCATGATGTCGTAGCGCGGCGCCGCGGCGGCCATCATCTCGATTGCGCAACACGCCAAGCCGAAGTTGAACATCCACAGGGAGTACTTGCGGCTCCAGTTGAGCAACCACGTCACCGGCTTCGGCATGCCGAACTTGTCGATCACACCCACTTGAGGACCCCTTTGCGGATCGCATACACGAGACCGACCATCAGCACGGCGATGAAGACGAGCATCTCGACGAGACCGAAGACGCCGAGCTTCTCGAGAATGAGTGCCCACGGAAAGATGAAGACGGCTTCGACATCGAATACGACGAACAGCAAAGCGTAGATGTAGTAGCGGACCTGGCTCTGGCTCCAGTCTTCGCCGACCGGGTCGACGCCGCACTCGTAGGTCAGCAACTTCGCTGCATGCGGGTTGGCAGGCCGGAGAACGGCGGCGATTCCGAGGAAGACAAGTACGAGAATCACGCCCAATCCGACGAAGGCGGCAACACTCACGTAGTCCTGGAAGTAGGCGCTCAACGCCCCACCCTTCTCGCCACGAAGGGGCACGTCGCCCCGTCGAGCACGCAGTATAGGAATCAGAGTCAGGCGCTCCGAACTCGGCGGTATGTGGCAACTCGCAGTTCGCAGACACGACGTTTCCTTCCCCTGGAGACCGAAGGCCAACGTTGGGCAACACACCCCTCCCGGCTTCGCTGCACTCCCCTTCCCGGCGTGCGCCGGCTCTGGAGGGATGGGCACGTTCCACCGGTTGGTGCACTGTCCGTACGGCGCTTCGCGAGACGTCTCGTCATCGAGTGATCGTCGGCGACACCGCGCTCCGATCGGGGTCCCCCAAACGGGGGAGTCTGGCATGTGACCTTTACAGAAGCGCACGTGACCTTCAGCCGTAGTTATTGCCCAGGTTCATGTGATTCAATGGTTTCAGATAACCATTCCCTATGTTTTCGGAGGATCTCCCATGATCGCGTCGAAGAATGTTCGGATCATCGCAACGGTCATCATCCTTTTTGGCCTCCTGTTCACACTCGCCGGAGCCGCCACCTGGTTGACGGTCCGTTCCGCTCTCGCCGACGAGCACATCACCGTATCGAAAGATGCGGCGAGTTTCGGCGGCAAGTCGGTCACGGGTCCGCTCACGGCCTACGCACAGGCCGAGATCATCAAGGAACATGCCCTGAAGGCGACAGGCGGCAAGACCTACGCTCAACTGGATCGTGAAGATCCTGTCCGGCAGACGGCGATGACCGCCTCCTTCCTGCGGGCGTCGCTGTTCACCTCCGTAGTCGCTTTCGGCGTCGCGGCCATGGCGATCGGACTCGGATTGGTCCTGATACTGATCGGTTTCGTGGTGCTCAAAGCCGCTGAGGGCTTCGCAAGCCTTTCGAGGAGGGCGCCGACCGCCCTATGACCGTTTGGGCGAACCAGCCGGCTGCGCGACCCCCACCGACCAGGTGGGGGTCGCTTTCGTGGGAGACCTCCAGGCCATCCAAGTACCCTTGTGTCATGTACGAGAAGAAACGGATCGAGATACTCGGTCACACGATGGCCTACGTCGAGGTCGGCCAGGGCAACCCAATCGTGTTCTTGCACGGCAACCCGACGTCGTCATACCTGTGGCGCAACGTCATCCCCCACCTCGAGGGCCTTGGGAGATGCATCGCCCCCGACCTGATCGGCATGGGCGATTCGGACAAGATCCCGGGATCGGAGTACCGGTTCGTCGATCATGCCGCTCATCTCGAAGCCTTCCTGCACGCCCTCGAGGTCCAAGACCGCGTGGTCCTCGTGCTGCACGACTGGGGTTCCGGGCTCGGCTTCGACTGGGCTCGGCGGCACCGTGCGGCCGTCAACGGCGTCGTATACATGGAGGCCATCGTGCGTCCCGTCACGTGGGAGGAGTGGCCTGAGACGGCCAGGCCGATATTCGAAGCGATGCGATCCCCTGCCGGAGAAGAGATCATCCTCGACAAGAACATCTTCGTGGAACGGATCCTGCCGGCATCGATCATGCGCACGCTCACCGACGAGGAGATGAACGAGTATCGCCGGCCCTATCTGAATCCCGGGGAGGACCGCCGGCCGATGCTGACCTGGCCACGGGAGATCCCCATCAACGGAGAGCCCGCGGACGTGCACCAGATCGTTTCGCGCTACTCGAGATGGCTGTCGACATCGCTTGTCTCCAAGCTGTTCATCAACGCCGACCCCGGCATCATCCTCACCGGATCGCAACGGGAGTTCTGCAAGACGTGGCCGACCCAGGAAGAGGTGACAGTACGGGGTCTGCACTTCATCCAAGAGGACTCACCACATGAGATCGGTGAGGCGATCGCCCGTTTCGTCCGTAGGATCGAATAGTTGTATCGAAACGCCACAAGAACGTGAGAGTTCGCATCGAGATACTCGGAGCGGTCCAGGGCGTGGGTTTTCGCCCCTACGTCTACCGCCTCGCAGCCGAGGAGGACCTCGCCGGATGGGTGGTCAACGACACCCGGGGAGTGTTCATCGAGGTGGAAGGACCGGAGGAGGCGATCACCCTGTTCATGGATCGCCTCCCGGTGGAGCACCCGCCTCTCGCGCACATCGAGTCGATACGCAGCGTCGAGACCGGACCTCTCCACGAACAGCACTTCCACATCAGGCCCAGTGACCACCACGGAGCCAAGACGACGTTGATCCTTCCGGATGCCGCGACGTGTGCAGCCTGCACGAGTGAAGTCTTCGATCCCCAGGATCGCCGTTTCCGCTACCCGTTCACGAACTGCACGAACTGCGGGCCCCGGTTCAGCATCATCGCCGACCTGCCCTACGACCGACCGAACACGACGATGGCCGGATTCACCATGTGCGACCGGTGCCGCACGGAGTATGAAGATCCCGCGAACCGCCGTTTCCATGCCCAACCGAACGCCTGTCCGGACTGCGGGCCGCAACTCGAGCTGTGGGAGCCCGACGACGGCCGATTCCTTCCCACTGCCCGCAGCGATGAGGCGCTGGCCGGCGCTGCAGCGGCACTTGCCGCCGGCGAGATCGTCGCAGTGAAGGGCCTCGGGGGGTTCCACCTGATGGCCGACGCCGGCAGTGCGAAAGCGATCTCGACGCTGCGAAGCCGCAAACCCCGACCCGACAAGCCACTTGCATTGATGGCTCGCGACCTCGATCAGGTTCGGACGCTCGTCGAGACCGATCGCGTTGCGGAAGCACTACTCGCCTCTCCTGAGGCGCCGATCGTCCTGTTGCGCCGGAGGCCGGGGGCACCTGCAGCCGCAAGGGTGGCACCCGACAACCCGACCCTGGGCGTCATGCTTGCGTACACGCCGCTGCATCATCTCTTGCTCGACAGCGTCGGCTTTCCGGTCGTCGCGACGAGCGGAAACCTGACCGACGAGCCGATCTGCACGAGTTCGGCCGACGCCATCGAACGTCTCGGCCACATCGCAGACCGTTTCCTCGTCCACGATCGGCCAATCCAGCGGCACGTCGATGACAGCGTCGCCTGGATCGTCAACGGCCACGCGAGCCTGCTGCGGAGGGCTCGCGGCTACGCACCGATGCCGGTCCCGCTGTCGCATCCCACTCCTCCGATTCTCGCCGTGGGTGCTCACCTGAAGAGCACGGTCACTCTGGCGATCGGCGGAAGGGCTTTCGTCGGTCAGCACATCGGGGACCTCGAGACGCCGCAAGCGCAGGAGGCGTTCGAGAGGGTCATCATGGACTTCCTCCGGATCTATGAGGTCACTCCGCAGGTGATCGCCCACGACCTGCACCCTGACTATGTTTCGACGAGATGGGCCCACGCCTCGAACCTCACCGATCGACTGGTCGCCGTGCAGCACCATCATGCCCACCTGGCCTCCTGCCTTGCGGAGAACCAGACCGATGGGCCGGCACTCGGGATCACCTGGGACGGTACCGGTTACGGGAGTGACGGGACCGTCTGGGGCGGGGAGTTCCTCTTCGGTGACGCCTCAGGGTTCGATCGCGTGGCCCACCTGAGAACGTTCAGGCTTCCCGGCGGGGACGCAGCCGTCGCGGAACCGAGACGGGTTGCGCTTGCGTTGCTCTGGGAACGCCTCGGCGAGGACGCCCTCGAGCGCCCCGAGGTGCGCCGGGCATTCACGGACGCGGAGCTGCTCCCGCTGAGTCGCATGCTACAGACGGGATTCCGTGCCCCTCGGACGTCGAGTGTCGGGCGCCTCTTCGACGGCGTTGCCTCGCTGCTCGATCTGCACCAACGTGTCTCCTTCGAGGGACAAGGGGCGATGGCACTCGAGTTTGCCGCCGATCCGACCGTCGACGATGCGTACCCGCGGATGGAAGGAGCGATCCTCGACTGGGGTCCGCTGCTCGATGCGATCATCGATGACCTCGCGCGAGGGACGGCCGCCGGCGTGATCGCTGCCCGTTTCCACAATGCGCTGACAACCTCGATCGTCGGGGTCGCTCGGCGCATCGACACTCCCCGGGTCGCCCTCACCGGCGGGTGTTTCCAGAACCGGCGGCTCACCGAGCGCACGACAGAGGCGCTTCATGATGCGGGATACGAGGTGCTCCTGCACCGGCTCGTACCACCGAACGACGGTGGGATCAGCCTTGGACAAGTGGCCGTCGCGGCGGCGTCCCTCCGTGGCGGCCAAGAGTCTGCCGGATGATGTCGGTGCCGGGCACCGGGTATCTCGTATCGCAACCTCCGGTCGATGCAAGACCGCGGGACGGGC